>JBFLWK010000123.1 GCA_040757695.1 Elusimicrobiota bacterium | reverse complement strand
CAAATTTTTTATCTGACTTGAACTCATAACTCAAAATTGTTTGTAAGCATTTGCTTACATTCTTATTCTCAACTTTTCTCACAGAAAATAATGTCGCTTCTGCTAAAGTCCCTCCATCAATTTTAATCTCAATCTTAGTTATTGGGTCTTTCACAATTCCGCCTTCAGAAGAAACAATGTTTTTTACATAACTGCCGTCTGAAATTCCAAAATTACCTGCTAAATCCCAGCCGGATACAATTATTTTTTCTACATCTCCAAAACCGGTTTGTTTTGTGAATTTTCCAGTCCACAGATTTTCTGAAATTTCTTGTAGCTGCACAATGATACTTTGTTTCTTCGGGCTGTTGCCATGCGGAATAACTTCTGTATTTGCTGATAGAAGTTTTTCTGACGAGAACGCTGTTATCGTCATATCGTCTGTCTTCTCAGGGTTTATTGTAAGATATACTGTAAATGTCGGTTTTACAAAATCAATCTGTGAAACAGGTGTTAGAACAAATACAGCGTTTATCGTCGCAATTGTGTAAATTGAAATTTTGTCTATCGCTATTGCCAGTTTGTTGTTTACCGTGTCAAGCGTTGCACCAAGTGCTGTCCAGTTGCCTGTGTCAGGATTGTATCTGAATATATCAAGCGTGGTTTCGTCAATTCCGTTGAGTTGTGTCTCATCATAAAAAAGTGTTAGAGTTGCTGATGGATAAAAAGTTGTTGATGTCGGCTGTATATCGTAAATTGAGCCAACGCTACCTTGAGCAATTCCAAATGTTGATGCAGTTTTACCGTCTGGGTTCGGTGTGATCGTTATTTTTGCATTTTCAGGATTTGATAATTGTGAAGTTATGTAATCAAAACTAACCTGACGTAAAACCGTTATCTCGCCTCGCTTCTCAATCGCTGTAACATATGAGATGTTCGAACCTGTCTTTCTTGTTGCAGTTGAATTTATCACATAAAAGTATTTGCCGTCAGGAACATAATTCCCTGTGACATCTTTTCCATCCCACAATTGCGAGACATTATACAACCCCGATGCACTGTGATATAGAACAAATGTTCTATAAACCTCGTCGGTGGAACTTACAATTTTTATAGTTGTAGTTGAGTTTATTACAGTTATCGGTCTCAACTCCAAATTAAATGAGATATTTGTTGACTCAATATCAGGGTCAAACGGGTCTGTACTATCTGAAATATTTGAGATAATTAAGTTTTTGCCTGCAGGACCTATTGAAATAGTAAATGTTCCTGTCCCTTTTGATGTATAAAAATTATCACTACCTGTAACATCTATCGTCGCAAAACCATCATAATTGTTTACTGCTGTATATGTTCCTGTCCAGGTAATATTATCCGTTGATGACATTGTTATCTCTGTCGGATTTATTTGCCCATTTTGTAGGACATTTGTCCTAATAGATTTTAACGGCTCACTTGCTACAATAGTAATTGTTACACCACCAGCAGCAGTTACAGGGTCAGGACTTGCCGAAATTGTGTATGTCGGTGCTTTGTTATCCACAACAAAACTTCTTGTCTCTGAATAATCACCATACACAGTGCCGTCATATGCAGCGACTTTCCAGTAGTATGTTGTTGAATCAGAAAGAAATGTTTCTGGTTGAATTGTATAACTACATTGTCCTGTTCCCTGAACAACTGGTGGAGAAGGCGAAAATCCTTTCGTTGAGACATTACTTTCAAATACTTCTTTTACTGAAAAATCACTTACTGACGACAATTCTACCTTAAAGTGTAAATCATCACCATCAGCATCAGAAGGTACATTCCAGACAGGTGTCAGTTGAGCATTCGTCCACACACCATTTGCAGGCAAAACCAAACTCGGCGGGTTCGGTGGCTGGTTAATAGGAATCTGTCTTGCATATTTAAGATCACCATTTGTATAGTCAAAATAAGAAATATGGGCATAATTATATGAATCTAATGCAACGGATGTATATAATCCTACAACCCCAGTAATATCTACTCTCTCAATATTCCATATAGTTCCATCCCAGTCTGTATATTTTAAATCATAATTAGGCATCCAATCATAATAAGCAATACGTGGATAATTATTTGAATCAAGTGCCAATGATGCCCCCCCTAAATATCCTTCAGCATCTACAGTTTGAATTTCCCAGTTAGTTCCAGTCCATTTTGCATATTTTACATCGTAATCTATACTAACATCATAAGCAATATGAGGATAATTGTTTTTATCAAGTCGTAATGTATTGCCGTCACTTATTCTCTTGGCAGAATCTACTTTTTGAATGTTCCAAACTACCCCAGTCCATTTTGCATATTTAATATCACCCCTTGTCGATCCAAAAGAATAATCGTAATAACTAACATGTGGATTATTATTCGTATCCAATGCAAGCGATGGTTTAAATGACGCAACAGTATCTATAGTTTGAATATCCCAGTTCGTACCAGTCCACCGAGCATATTTTAATCTGTAACCCTTTAAGTCTACATAACAAATATGCGGATAATCATTTGTATCTAAAGCAATAGAATTGTATTGATACGAACCATCCATTTCATCTACAATTTGAAAATTCCACTTTTCTCCATCCCAGAAAATATACTCTAACCTGTTTCCAGAACCACTGGTATAACTTATATGAGGGTATCCTTTTGCATCTAAAACAATTGAAGAATAGAAAGCGTATTTTTCAGAAACTACTGTTTGAATATCCCATTTTGTTCCGGTCCAGTGGGCATATTTCAAATTGTTATTTGTTTGGTCATAATAAGTTATATGTGGAAAATTCTGACTGTCTAAGACAATAGATGTAATAATACCAACATATCCGGCAGAATCTACCGTCTCAATTTGCCAGTTGTTTTCTGCACAAATTAGTGAAACAGGGTATAGTGTAAATAACAACAGTAGAATTTTTAATTCTAATTTTTTAATCATTTTTTATTTGGGATTTATAGATTTTTTTCCAGTAAACTAATACGATTCTGTAAATTAGGATAATCTGGTACTATTGCTAACACTTTTTTAAAACATTTAATGGCATTTCTATAATTTTTTTCTCTCTCATATAATACTCCTAATGAAAACCAACTTGGAATTACATCGGGATTAAATTTCAAAGATGTTTGATACGATTCTATTGCCTCTGGAATTGAATTTATTGTTACATAAAATCTTGCTAAATTGAGATAATTGTCATATTTATAAGGTTCTATTTCAATTGTTTTTTTAAGCATTTTATACGCTTGTTTATAATCCCTTTTTTCTGTATATGCAGCACCGAGCAAACTATAAATTGCAGGATAAACTGGAAAGATATTCAATGCTTTTTGACATACCGCGATGGCTTCATCAAATAATTTTATTTTTATATATGTTTTCGCGAGACCCGCGTAAGCAAACACATAATCGGGTGCCAATTGCATTGACCTTTCATAATGATAAATTGCTTTAGTATGCATATTTCTTTCGGAATATAAATCGCCGAGACAATGATGTATTCTATAACTTTTTGGACAATTACGCGATGCCTCCAGCCAAAATATCATTTCATCCTTCCACTTAGAATTTCTATTTACAATTGTTACAGAAGATACACTAATAAAAATAATCAATAAAACATAAATCATGTTTTTTATCTTAACTGATCGCCTTTCAAATTTTTCTAATAATAGTCCTATTAAAAAACCGAATCCAATTGATGATAGATAAAGATACCGTTCTTGTAAAAATGAAATTTTCAAAAAAGGAATAAAATTAAAAACTGGGATTAAACATATAAATATCCACATAATTGAAAAATTTATTTGTTTATCGGCAGTTTTTACCATAATTCCCAAAATTAAAATTATGATAAAAATAGAATAAATAACTCTGTAAGAGAAAAATGACATTTCTATGGGATAAAGATGTTCTATTGAGAGATTGAAAGGTAAAAACAACAATTTAAGATATTCTATACTAACTGGTAACATAGTCAAAATATTTGTATAAAAACTTCCGCCGGGATAATTTATTACACTTTCTACAGTAGTTTTAAAAACAAAAAACCTAATATAAAGATAAACAAAAGCAACTATTAGAAAACCCAATAATTCTTTTATCTTAATTTTATTCTTAAAGAACAAGCAATACAAAAAAAGAATTGGTATTAAAACCAAACCGGTTTCTTTAGAAAATAGTGATAAAATAAACGACAAAAGCGAAATGCTGTAATAAATACTTTTTTTTAGAAATTCTTTATAAATTATCTCCTCATATTTTATGTAACTTAAAAGTGAAATACAGATAAAGAAAGCAACTAAAAGTTCTTCGTTAAATGATATTTCTAAAACTGCTTCTGTATTTATCGGATGACAAGAAAAAATTAAAGCAGCAATAAACCCTTTCATCTTGTTTTTATATAATTTTGTAAAAAGAAGATAAATAAGCAATGCAATACTAATATGAAATAGAGTATTGGTAAGATGGTATTTCCATGTATTTAATTTAAAAATTTTGTAAAGAAGGAAATATGTAAATGTTGCAACGGGTCGATACGATAATTCTTTTGAAATTTTAAAATAATCTTTTGTAAAAATTTTTTTAAGATTATTCAAATCTTTTATAGATTTGTTATCCTTTATTATTTTTATATCATCCCAGACAAACTCGTTTTTGGATGAATTGGCATACACACCAAAAGTAGCAATGACTATCAATCCAATAGCGAACCATTTATTCTGAATAAGTTTTTTCATTATTTTTTGTTAAAAAACAGTGTTTTTTAGGTAATTTAACTGTGATTTTGTCAATTTTAATGATGAAAATTGAATTTTTATAGTGTATTTTTACTTTTTAGAAGTGTATTTAAGCA
>JBFLWK010000122.1 GCA_040757695.1 Elusimicrobiota bacterium | reverse complement strand
TTTCAAAATTCAAAGAGCGATTTTAAAGGTCAAACCTTTAATTTGAGTGAATTTGCAAATATATTTTATAGTGGCTCCGACGAGCTATCTCAAAAAAATAGTGTTTATAGCCGTTTTTCAGGTCGACACCCGCCTCTGCAAGATGACTTGCGTAAGTATGTCGTAAATCGTGGAGTGAACAATATTCTATTCCTGATTTTATTCTTACTTGTTGGAATTTATCTTCCAACCAACGTTTTTTCAATTTTTCAGAGCTCCCATTTGTAAAAACATATCCTTTTTTATTTCGGAGATTATTAAATTCTGGAAAAAAAGTATCTGGAATAGGTATGTGCCTGTAATGAGAACTTTTGGGACGGAAGCAATCGTGTGCTTGAACAATAATCTCTTTTCTTTTTATGTCAACATCATCCCACCGTAAATTTATTAACTCCGAAATACGAAGTCCTGTATGAATCAACATTTTGATAATTAAACTCATTAATTCATCGGCAGAATTAAGTAATTTTTTTATTTCCATATTACTCAAAAATCTCGGTTTTTCTTTTGGAATTTTAATATCTTTCACATATTTAGCAGGATTTTTTTCAAGATAACTCCACTGCACTGCTTTTGATAACGCAGATTTAATAGACCGAAAATCAATATTTACAGTTGTGGGAGAATTAAGTTTATTTTGTTTTTGTTTAACAGGTTTTAATCGTTCCTGTTTGAATCTTTCAATTTGCTGAGGTGTTATGTCTTTAAGAGATGTTGGCCTGATTATGTTAGTAAAGTTAGTTAAGGCAGATTTATCAAGATTGTAGGTTCCGGGTGCTTTATTTGTTTTACTGTAAGCCAAGTATTCTTCAACAAAAGACGACCATGTCTTTTTGGTATCCTGTAAGCCGAGTTCACTTCTGCGGAGTTTGACATCAAGTTCTGCTTTATAATCAAGTGCTGTTTGCTTATCAGCGGAAAGCCGTTTTTTGTGAAGAATAGAAACCTCGCCAGTGCCACGGCACCGTTCACACTTTGTATTATCAATAATTTTTTTACCATTACAGGCAGGGCATATCTTTTTGCCCTGATACCAGCAGAGATGATATACTTTATTTCGTTTAATTAAAAAAGACACAATAATTTTCCGTTATTCTTATATTGCAGTTTGTCTTTCAAAAATTTCCATCAATGCACATTCCTGCTCCAATGCATCATTATGGCTAATATACCCTTTGTCTGTTTTAATTGTAATAACATTTATCGCCATTTCGTTTGCAAACACATCAGTAATAAAATATGTTTTATCTTTCGTAACATTATAACGGTTAAAATCTTTCTTTGCTAAAAGTTTATCGCCAATTTTTAAATCATAGAACCAAGTTGTTTTCGGCTCATTTATTTGTAATTTCAGTAATTTTACTTTCAGAAATGCCCGCTTTACGATAGCCATCAAGTATTAGCGTTTTGAGTGTATCGGTTATTTTAAGGGTATCCATGTAGATATTGCAACTTTTGGTTTTTATGAAGTTTTAAGCGAACATAATTATTTTAACAAATAAAAATGTTTTTGTCAACTATTTTCCGAATTCCATATTTTTTACTTGACAAATTTTTATAGATTTTGTAAAATTAAAGTGATTAAATTTTATAGTTTAATTTTTAAGAGGTAAAGATAATGCCGTGGCCTTATACACTTAGAGAGATTTTGAAAATAAAAGAATATAATAAAATTGGTGAAACTGTGGATATCCTTTCTGAAAGGTGTCCTGATATTACAGCGAGCGCGATACGATACTGGGAGAGCGAAGGTTTATTAGCCCCCACTAAAACACCGGGAGGGCAACGACTGTACACAGAAGCCGACTTAGAACTGATAAGGTACATTAAAGAATTATCTCGCTGTGGGTATTCTATAAAAGTGATTAAAGAAAAAATACGAAAATTAAAAAAAGGAAAAGAACCAATCGGTTGGGCTGCGGATAAAGTAAGAAAAGAACTTGCTATATCCAGGTATATGGAAATATATCAACTTTTTAATAAAAAAGAAAAAACAGAACCCATATATTCTAAAAAAGACTTGATAAAAATTTTAAGGTCGGAAATAGCAAAAGAACTTCTTGATACAGCAGTGGAATATAAAATTATTACGCCTGTAAAAGTAAAAAGGAAAATTATGTTCAGTGCATATGATGAAATAATTTTAAGGGTTCTTATTTATAAAGATGAAGAATTTAAAGATACTTTTCCTGGTGGGTGGCGAAGATATATTGAAGAGTGTAGAGATATTTGTGAGGTATGTAGACATTTGTATCATCATGGTCTTTTTATATGTGGAAAAATACAAATTCCAGCGAAAGATTATACTGAAATGCATATAGGCAATGCCCTTTTTAACTTAATTAGTGAGAGAATTATGTATGATTCACCGTCGGGAATGCTTGAGAATACTCCCTGATTTGATTAAAAGAAGTTAGTGAGATGAATAAAAATATAGACCCAAGTTGGGAAAATGTAATTCGTGCTGCGATGAAATATCAATTTTGTGAATTTTGCGATATTTTTTTAGATAAGGGAGTTATAATTTTTCCTGGAGAGCCGAGAGAGCCGAGAAAAACCATAAAAATAATTAAAAGATTTAAATCATCTTCAACGGATACAAAAAGCATTGTTAATTTGGACAAGATTGATAGGTGGAAAAAATTTATAACCTGGTGTTGCGAAATGGATGTTCATAGGTTAATAGAATTGAAAATTCAAGATGGTATTCCACAGTCTGCGAATACTGATAAAGAAGATGTTAATATTTGATAAATTATAAGATAATATTCAGCTGACCGGAGTGATACTGGAGGCTGTTTGTCTTGGGATTTTTATCTCAAGGTGAACAGCCTCTTTTTTTTTGGTCAAAGGAGATTTCACGAAAAAATCAATTGGGAACTGGGAAATTGCAATTACTAAAAATGTTGTGAATGAGTTTTTGAAACAATTTAGAGACGGTCGTTTTGAGTTTGATGATTTATATCAAGAATGTTTACTACATTGGGACAAAAAAAGAAATAAATATCAAAAAGAACGAGGAACCAATGAGCAAACTTTTATGAGAAACATTCTTTGGAAAAAACTAAAAAATCTTTATAGAGACCAAAATAGAAATAAAAGAAAAGTTATTTTTGAGACGGTATCATTAGAGCAATTGATGGTATCAAAATATTCAAACGATGAAAGTGAGTCAATCAAAACATTAAGTGATATATTAGAGGATATGACCCTACAAGATGAAGAAAACAAAATTTTTTTAAGAAACGATATAAATAAAACCATTGATAAACTTTCTGCAAGTCAGAAAAATCTTTGTTCATTTATTAAAAATAACTATTCCATAAAACAAATCATTTCAATTCTAAGAATATCTCGGAAAACGTATTACAGAAAACTCAAACTCATCAGAAAAATTTTTTATGCCAAGGGTTTGAAAAAATACTTGGATTAAAAAAGATGACACACTTTTGAAAAAAACGGGGTATATATGTTATGAGGGGCAAAAAACAAATGGGAACCGTCTGTAGATTTAGTTTTAAGAAAAATATTAAACAGAAATGGATAGAGAGCCACATTATGTGGGCAATTTTTAATGCGGAATGTATTTTTGGAAAATCCAAAGTTAGAACAGACACATCTTATTATATTTCCGAAAGCAAACCGCAATGCGTTATTGATGTTTCTACCGATGTAGGGGAACATATCGCCCGGTTATTTACAGGAATGATGATTAAAGAATTGGGGGAAATCGGTTTTGAGGTAAATAGAATTGAAAAGGATGATTTCAAAAAATGAATCGTTTAAGGGAATATAGATTGAAAAAAAGAATAACACTTAAAGAATTATCACAAGCATCCGGTTATTCAATTCAGCATATAAACTTAGTTGAGTTAGGGAAAGATACAGCGAGTAAATTTTTCAAGAGATGTATTGCTGAAATTTTTGGAGTTTCCATAGATAAACTTTTCCCGATAAATTCAGGAAAAATTGTTATTCCAAAGATTTCAACAACAAAATTTGGTTGTTATCGTCAGCGGTCAAAAAAATCACTTAAAACAATAGCAATGGAAACTGGTTATACAAGACAGTATTTATATCTCATAGAAAAATCAAGAGTAACACCATCAATAATCTGTCAGCGAAAATTAGCAAAATGTTTAAATGTGTCGATAGATAAATTGTTTCTGGTGATTTATGGATGAACTTTTAACATTAAAAGAGTTTTGTGCTATTTTGAAAATCTCGCAAGAGACCGCACACGACTGGATACGCAAATACAGAGATTTACCAGCATTCAAACTCGGTCGGTTGTGGCGGTTTAAAAAAGATGAACTCTTAGAATGGATAGACAAGCAGAAAGAAAGATCAGATAAAAATTTCCGTCCCAAAGAGATATTATGACTTTTACAAATCGTGACAGATTACACAGTGAATATAAGTAGCAGACGAGCGAGTTATTAAATGACCGAGATAGATATTAAAAAAATTATTGTTAAAGAACGGCTCCGAAAAGATTTAGGTGATATTAAGTCACTGCAGAACAGCATTGGTGATGTCGGCTTGCTCCATCCGATAGCGGTGAACAGTTCTGGGAAACTGATTACTGGTTACAGGCGACTTATTGCAGCAAGAAATCTCGGCTGGAAGAAAATAAAAGCGACAATTTTTAACAATACTACAGAACTTGATGAGTTTGATATTGAACTTCAAGAGAATTTGAAACGGAAGGACTTCAACCCTGTTGAATTAGCAGAAGCGTTATTAAAAAGAAAACAGATATACGAGAAAGAACATCCTGAGACAAAAAAAGGGCAATATGGAGCAAAGGGAAGGGGAACAACGATTTTGGAAA
>JBFLWK010000121.1 GCA_040757695.1 Elusimicrobiota bacterium | reverse complement strand
CCGAATATAAAATGTATTTTTTGTAAGCCTTTTGGCATTTGTCATAAGTGTATCATTTTTATACGGTTGTGTCAAGGGCATTTTATTATCGGTAAAATATAAATTTATAGCCGTTTTTCAGGTCGATTCTCCCCAACTTTTATCTTTTTATCGTTCATAAATAAATACAGATGTCCTTTTGTATCAAAGAAAGATGGCTTTGTCAATTTGATACGAACATCTTCTACTTTTGACTCTCTGTAACTTGAGGGTTTCAATGGAATCCCAAATATTTCCAAACTTGACGAACCATAATATACAACTTTATTTCTAATTTTATTTATAGATATTTTTTGAGAATCAATCGCTTGTGCGGCATATACGAATAAAAATATTTGAATTGGCAGCCAAAAAGCAATAACTAAAAAAAGCCCTTCTGTAAATCTTGTATCACCTTCTATAATGAAATCAAGTAACCCAAAGACTAAAATAAGTGAGATACCAACAAGGCAAAGTATACCCCAAAAAATAATAAATCCAAATATAAATGTGTTTCTCTCCAATGATAAATCGCAATTTGGAATAACAATATCTGTCTCATCTGGAGATTCTTTATTTATTTTTACTTTACAACTATTTTTAATGACAGAAGTTTTGTATTCAATATTTGTATAGTATTTCAGAAGTTTTTCCAAGAGTGTCTTGGGATGTTCAACTTCAATATCTTTGTATTCAGGTTTTACGAGAGTGTATACCGTTCCTTCACTATATAGTATTCTAAATAATCTTCCGGTTTCAAGTTTAGATATAGTAGTTTCCACATAATCTTCTTTATGTTCCGCCTCCTGGGAATAGCTAAGGTGAAAAATTCCATCAGGTTTTAATACCCGATTGACTTCTTCTAAGAATCTATTCCGGTCGTTTATTCTGTGAAGTGTTCCATAACACATCGCCACATTTATGCTGTTATCATTTAGATAGATTTTATCATCATAATAAATAACTTTTACATTTAATAAAGTTCTTTTTGAAATAATATTTTGAATTCGTTCAACTTCTTTTTCTAAATCTGGGTTGATAATGGCAATATAAACCATCCCTGAGTTCCCAACACAATTTGATGCTGCGACAAGGTATCCTTCTGGAGATTTATCATTGAAAATAAGAATATTGTTTTTTGATTTTACTTTTGCCTTTTTGAATATTCTTTTATATGTTCCTGGTCTTGATGCAAACAACTTATTATATAAGATAACGATAATAGCCATAACTACACAAATAGTAATTATAACGATGACAATTTTAGTCAATGGTTTGAATAAAAATCTTGGGAAAATATTGCATCTTTTACCATTAACATAATATACAAACGAAAACATTTCTTTTCTAACATTATCTTCAACCTTAAAAAATTCTTCAATGAACTCTATATTAAACTCTTGACCAGTATCAAGTTTAGCAATATGATAATTTCCTTCAATATCCCTATGAATACCAATTTCTTTGACTACACCATTTACATCATTAAAGAAATGTGAGAAAAAAGCAACCACAAAAAAAATAATGGTAAGAAACAGCAATACACCAAGTAAGATACCAGATATATGTAAAAACCAATCTTTACCAGATTTAATTTTTCCAGTTTTGTCTTTTTTCATATTAAATTTTTCTTATTTTTTTCCCGATATCGCTATACTATTTCGTGTAGTAATTGATTAGCCATGTTAAAAACCCATGAGTTCCTATTTCTTTTGAGAATAACTTCAACAACTCTTTCCTTGCTTTAGAACCTCTTGTACCAAAACCAAAAAAACCAGACAACTTTTCTTTGCGTAAAATCAAATACCAACACAAATACCGATAGTCAATCAGCCTATCTAACCATTTTTTAAGTTCTTTTCTTATCACACGAGACGTACTCTCAAGCACACGATTCAAATTTTCTCCTGACCTGTCCACCCACCAAATATCATTGCGTGAATGCTCATATGAAGGTAAATTTTTGTTAGGTGCGTTTTCAATGTAATCCTTCAATAACATACCACGAATCTGGCAATAATGGACTTTTGGGAAATCTTCCATTTTTTTTAATTCTGTTATTGAGCCGTAAAGACCTCCAAACTCAAGAGAAAAACTTGCCTTTGTTGTTCCAAAGTATGATGCATGATGACTATCTAAAAACGATATCTGAAAAATTCGTACTACATTTCCTGAACGGAACCAGAAAACTCCGTTAGTCACAGGGTTTAGACCAAATTTAATAATCTCTGTGGATATACTTTCAACGATTTGACTTTTTAATTCTGTTATCTTTGGCATATTTTTAGATTCTGGTCTCATTCAGCTCCGTGTTGTTTGAGAACTTGGATGGTCTTGTCGTAATCAGCACTGGGATAATATCCCTTACCAGTTTTTTTGTATACCGGCTCCATTTCTCTTTTTTCTGCAAAAGATAAAGCAGTTTGTCCAAGTTTGTTTTTTATATTTGGCTGGGCACCTTTTTCTAAAAGAATTTGTACACATTCCCAATATCCATTCTTGGCTGCGTTATGGAGTGGTGTCTGCCCTAATAATTCATCTAATGCATTTGCATCTGCTCCGCTCTCAATAAACAGTTTACAAAGGTCAACACGTCCCATTTTTGCTGCTTTATGTAATGGAGCCCCACTTACTTTAGATGAGTAATTGACATTTGCTCCATGTTTTATAAGTAGTTCTGCAATCGCTTTTGTTTTGTCTATTATTGGTTGGTCAGTTGAACTTTTGCCATATTGAGCTTCTACTATTGTTTCGGAAAGAGCTGTATGTGTCTCTTTAAATGTAATATTGGGATTAGCTCCATTTTCAAGAAGCATTTTTGTAGCATCTACATATTTTTTAGAAACTGCCCAGTAGAGAATTGGAACACTTGTTTCTCCTACCAGCTTTTCAGCATTATTAACATCTTTCCCACTTTGAACCAGTCCCTTAACTTCAGCTTCAAATTTTATCTCATCAGCTGATTTTTGGGAAGGGGCTGATACAGAACTTTCTTTACTGCAAGAAGTCAAAAAAATTGCCAAAAAGCAAATCAGACAGAGTGTTTTAATCATCTGACTATTGTGAGTAAACATTTTCATCCTATGATAAAATCAAGATAAACAAATTCTTCTTCATTTAGTTTTGGGGTTTATTTTTTAAAACTTCTAAGATTTCTTTTAGAATTTTGTTATTTTCTTCCGTTAACTGAACATTTCTTTCTCCTAATTGAAGGGATCGATCATAGTCCGCTTGAAACTTTTCCTGTTTCTTTAATGCTTCATCCTGCTGTTTTAAAGCAATTTTCATTCTCTTAGAACTCTTTTGGGCAATTACTATTACCAAGGCAATAAGGATTAAGAAAAAAATAAGGTATGAATAATTGCTTAAGAAAAATAGAGGCGACTTCAGCATTGACTTTGATTTTTTCATCATCCTTTCCTGAAACTCTTTTGGGGAAATCCATTTCATTTCTTTTTTATCATAATAAAGTGTATTGTTTCTCTGCCACCGGTAATAACTGGCCGAATATTTCTGAATCTGTTCCGGTGTCCAGCCAACAAGTTCTGTTTCCACCGTGCCGGTTATGTAACCATCTTCCGGGAAACCAATTTCTGTTTCCTCAATGACAACATTTAAAACTTTCAGTTCCCCCTCAAAAGGAAACATTTTCGTCTTAAATTTATACCTGTCCTCCTCTATTTTTTCAAAATTTAATGTCTGGGAAGAATTTTTTTGAATATTTTCCCATTCCTTTTTCAGGGAATTTTCTGTCGACTGTGCAACTAAATTTGAAACCATCAACAAACATCCAAAAATAAATGAGACTAAACTTTGAATACTCATTTTACACCTCCTTGAAAAATGTCCCTAATAGGACCATTGTGATAATTATAAAACATATCAGCGCTGATAGAATAACGCCGGTTATTGCCGCCCATCTGCGTTTTCCTTCGGAAACAATAGAAGCTACCCCTGTAGATAATCCAAATGCAGCCAGATCAACCACAAATTCAAACAAATAACCTATAAACGGTAATGGTTGTGTTTTTTTAATAGATAGAACAGCGCTACCAACAAAAAAAATTGGAAGAATTATTACTGACCCGATAGCAAGATATAAAGAAATCATTGCAAAAACAACTCTGTCCTTTTTGCCAGCAGTGTAGAAAGTAAAGTATTTTTTAGCAGTTTTGATTGTTGCCACACCCAGAAGAATTTGAATCACGCCTGCAGTTGAGATAACTCCACCACCAGCAAAATTGGCAAGGCCCGCAAATATAAGAATTATACCAAACATTATTAAAGTAGCCGGCTCTCTAATTTTTAGACCAATTATACCTGAAGGGATAAGAAATAATCCCCAGACAGGACTCAAAAATTGACCGAAAAAGGCAGAGATGATAGAAATTACCCCAATCGCAATAAGTGCTTTACTCCAGCCAGTAACTTCTTTGATGACTTTTTTCTCTATCGGAATCTCAAGAAATTCTAAAGTATCTTTTGCAAATGTATTAAGAGCATTTTTATCATTGATAAGATTAGTTATCAATTCTACCCCATGTAATTTTTCAATCCTTAAACCATTCATTACAGAACTAATATAGACAATCCGGTCTGATGAGATTTCTTTTTGCACTTTTGCCAATTCTGAAAGTTTCTCTCTTAACCCGAGCATCTCTTGTGCAGTTTTCCAGACAATATTTCCATCAGGAAATTGTGCCTGTAATTTTTCTGGCTCTTTTAGAATAATTATTCCTGCTTTATCTACATATATTGCATTCTTCTTTCCAAACAAAACACCAAATTTTGTTGAGTAGACATCTTTATAACCTCCTTGTGGTGACAGCCCTATCGGGCTGTCGTGCCCCTCGCAGAACCGTGCTTGCAGATTGCCCACACACGGCTCTTCAATAACACTTCCTCATAAAG
>JBFLWK010000120.1 GCA_040757695.1 Elusimicrobiota bacterium | reverse complement strand
ATCCTGTATTAAAATATAAAAAATCGTCTGAAAAAAAATGGAAAACTGTTCTAATGCTAAAATGTGGCGATAAATATGTAGGTTCTTTTCAGCCAAAGACGCCAGGGTTTTATCAATATACAATTGATGGTTACGGAAAAAATCTGGAAGTGCTTGTTGAAAAAAAATATGCACGGTTCGCCAGTTGGTATGAAATGTTCCATCGGTCTCAAGGCACCATAGAAGGTAAAAGCGCTACATTCAGCGATTGCGAAAAACGATTGCCTGATATCAAAAAAATGGGGTTTGATGTGATTTATCTGCCACCAATACATCCAATTGGAAGGTCTCATAGAAAAGGACGTAATAATTCGCTTGAAGCACAACCGAATGACCCTGGCTCACCATGGGCAATCGGGAATGAACTCGGTGGACATAAAGCCATCAATCCTGAACTCGGTACACTTGATGATTTCAAACATTTCGTGAAAGCAGCAACCGATATGGGATTTGAGGTTGCACTTGATATCGCGTTCCAGTGTTCGCCTGACCATCCATATGTGAAAGAGCATCCGGAATGGTTTCATAAAAGACCAGACGGAACAATCGCATATGCCGAAAATCCACCTAAAAAATACGAGGATATCTATCCGTTAAATCTGTATCCGCAAGATAAAAAGAATTTGCAAAATAGTCGCCTTCAGGCGACTGTCAATGACGCCAATTCAAACCATATTGTTACCCACCCTTCAGGGTGGGTAAGCGAAGCGCAAAAAGAACTCTGGCAGGAGTTGAAATCAATAATAGTTTTTTGGCGAAAATGCGGTGTAACGCAATTCCGTGTAGATAATCCGCATACAAAACCTGTTGAATTCTGGCTGTGGCTTATCCGAGAAGTGAAAAAAAAATATCCAGATACCGTCTTTCTTGCAGAAGCATTCACAAATTACGAAAAATTAGAAGAACTGGCAAAAGCGGGCTTCTCACAGTCATATACATACTTCACATGGCGAAACGGAAAAAATGAACTGATAGAATATATTCTGAAATTGACCAATTCGTATCTAAAAGATTGTTTGAGAGCAAACTTCTTCACAAATACACCCGATATATGTCCGCCGATAATTCAGACAGGCGGGCAACCTGCGTTCAAAATGCGGCTCGCACTCGCTGCAACACTTTCATCTGTTTATGGAATCTACAATGGTTACGAACTCTGCGAAAACCGAGCATTCCCAAATACCGAAATTTATGTTGATTCGGAAAAATATCAGTATAAGGTCTGGGACTGGGATAGACCGGGTAATATCAAAAACTATATCGCAAAAATTAACCAAATCCGACAACAAAATCCAGCATTGCAGTACTACGATAATTTAAGAATTTGTAACTCTACAAACGATAATATTCTATGCTACAGCAAAAAATTTAACAACAATATAATTCTTGTTGCTGCTAACTTAAATCCATATGAACTCCAGGATACAAGAGTAACTGTGCCTGTTGACGAATTAGGTATTTCATCAGATGCGGATTATGTTGTTGAAGAACTGATTACAGGCAAAAAATATGTCTGGCATGGACGAGAAAACTATCTTCACATTGAACACCATAGAGAACCAGTTTATATTTTCAGAATAAATACTAATGTCATTGCGAGTGAAACGAAGCAATCTAACGAACTTGCAATTCAACACGCCCAAAAGTTTTTTGAATTGAGAGAAAAAGTTGTAAAACATAACGATGTTTACGCTCGTCGGGAGTTGGCAACATTTTTTAATAACGAAATTTTGTGGCGTGTCTATACAGGCGAGCCATTTGACGAAAATTATGCAGACACAATAAATGTAATAGCCAGAAAACAAGGTTTTCAGTCAATAATCATCGCATACTTTACAATACCAGGACATTAGAAAATTAAATACTTGACAAAAAATATACATTATAATACAATGTATTATGGAGGTGTAATATGAATTCAAATATGTTCACATTAAGATTACCCGTAAGTGTCAGAAAAGAATTAGAAAGAATAAGCAAACAGGAAAAAGTACCGGCGGGGCAGATAGTAAGAGATGCGGTTGACCGTTACATTGCAGTAAAACGGTTTAGAAATCTCAGGAAAATGGTTCTTCCTTTTGCTGAGACACAGGGCTTGCTAACTGATGAAGATGTTTTTGATGCACTTAAAAAATGAAAATTGTAATTGATGCAAATGTTATAATCGCAGCATTTGCTACCCATGGATTATGCAGTGATATATTTGAACTATGTTTAGTACAGCATGACATTTTTTTATGTGATACTTTAATTCAAGAAGTAAGAAACGGATTATTAAAAAAAATCAAAGTACCGAGAAACATAGTTGAAAATATCGTTAATTTTTTAGAGAGCAAAATACACAGAGTTAAACCATCGGAAGTTGACAAACACATCTGCCGCGATTCCAAAGATATTATGGTATTGGGAACAGCAGAAAGTATTAATGCTGATATAATTTTAACCGGTGATAAAGATTTGTTAATTCTAAAAACATATAAGAATATAAAAATTGTAACACCTCGGCAGTTTTTAGAATTGCTTAAGCAAAACCATACTTAATGCAAAAAAGAGTTTTCAGTCAATAATTATAACAGTTCAGTTATGCTGAAAACATACGAATTGTAGTCGGTGATTTTTAATCGCCGTAAAACCGTTACAAATTTCAAAAAACCAAACTGTATCCAATAATTTACATATTATCACAACCCGGGACATTAAAAATGCATAAAAAGAAAAAAAAGTTATCGGTAATTAAAGAACATATCACATTTTATAGCAGACAAGTTGATAGTTTTATAAACAAAATTATTGAAGGCGATTGTATTGAAAAAGTAAAAGAGTTGCCTGACGGATCCCTTGATTTAATAATTTGCGATGGACCATTCGGTGTGACCGAAAAACAGTGGGATAAGGTAACAAATTTCAAGAGTTTAACCTGGAATTGCTTAAATTATTTTCTAAAAAATTAAAAAAAGGAGGGGTTTTATATTTGTTTGGTAAACCAGATTGTATTGATTTTATTGACTACAAACCGTATTTAACGCTAAATTCAAAAATTGTCTGGTATCAGCCGAGCCGACTTGCACAGGGAAGAAATAATTTTACTAATAATTATGATATTATTGCTTATTTCAGTAAGGGAAAAGCAAAGACATTTAATTTAGATAATATAAGGGTGCCTCAATTGGTAGAATTAGAACATAGAAGAAGATGTGAAAATGTTCCGTCGGTTGTGAACGGTAAATTCGGAGCCACAAAGTTCAACGAACTCGGGAAAAATCCAGGCGATGTCTGGGGAGATATCAAGCAGTTAACATATAATCAAAAGAACTTTTAAGTCGGGAATTTCTGCACACTATTCAAAAACCTAAAAAACTTATAGAGCGAATAGTAAAAGCAAGTTCTCAGATGGGCGACCTTGTTTTAGACCCATTTGCGGGAACAGGAACAACACTTGTTGTTTGTGAAGAACTCGGGCGTAACTATATTGGAATTGAAATAAATCCGAAATTGGTTGAAATTTGTAGACAACGATTAAGCGAAATGAAATCAGAAAAACAATTGGATAGAAGTAGAAATGTTATTTCTCATGTTGGTTTCACAGAATAGTGGGCAAGCAAAAATGGAACCGTGGTTTATAACAATTTTTAATTGATGCGGAGGCAGAGTATGAAAGTTACAATGATGGCGAGAGAATATCCACCATATATTTATGGCGGTGCGGGGGTGCATTTACGATATTTAGCACAGGAACTTTCTAAAATTATGGATGTTGAAGTAAGATGTTTTGGCGACCAGAAATCAGACGAACAATCGTTGAAAGTGCGCGGATATAAAGGCTGGGAAGCGCTTAAAGGTAAAAAATTTTCACCGGCACTTGATACAATTTCTGTAAATATCCTTTCGCAATTAGAAGAGATTGATTCTGATGTTGTCCATACGCATACCTGGTATGGACATCTCGGTGGACTTTTGACAAAAATTCTTTATGATATACCGCTTGTTACAACTTCGCATTCGCTTGAACCGTTAAGACCATGGAAAGAAGACCAACTGGGAAGAGGGTATCAGTTAAGCGCATGGATTGAAAAAATCGGGCTTGAATCCGCTGATAAAGTTATTGCCGTCTCAAATTTAATGAAACAGGATATCTTAAAATTTTTTAATGTTCAGCCGGAAAAAGTTGAAGTTATCCATAACGGGATTGACCTTAATAAATGGAAATATACACCGCTTTCTGATTCGCTTAAAAAAGAATACGGTATCGCTGATGATTATATTTTGTTCGTCGGTCGGCCGACACCGCAAAAAGGTATGGAGTATCTTGTTAAAGCTGCAGATGTAATCCCTGTCCAAATTGTTTTCGGCGCAGCAGGTGCTGATACAAAGGATTACGAGGAAAGAATGACAAAAGAGGTTGAAAAGAAAAAAAATATTGTGTGGATACATAAACTTTTGAAAGAAGAAGAATATGTTCAATTGTATTCTTCAGCAAAGGTATTTGTCTGCCCGTCTATTTACGAGCCGTTTGGAATAATCAATCTTGAGGCGATGGCTTGTAAAACACCAGTCGTTGCATCTGCGACGGGCGGAATTTTGGAAGTCGTTATTCCCGAAGAAACAGGGCTATTGGTTGAACCAAAAAATCCAGGACAGATCGCTGGTGCTGTGAATCGGTTATTGAAAGATGAAAAATTGAGAAAGAAATTTGGTGAAGCAAGCCGCGCTCGTGTAGAAAAATATTTCTCTTGGAGTTATATCGCTCAACAAACAAAAAAACTGTACGAAAACCTAATTTAATTTTTTACAACTCCACAATTTCACAATTCTAGAAAAGTGAAATGAATATTTTAGATAGATATAATTATGATAAAAAGTTATTTGAGAAATTAAGAAAAAAATTTATTGCAGGCGAAATTTTTGTAGAAAATAATATTCTTAAAAGAAGAATTGAACCATCGGATGA
>JBFLWK010000119.1 GCA_040757695.1 Elusimicrobiota bacterium | reverse complement strand
CAAGAAATATTATAATAAATATTCTTAAGAATCGTTCTATAGAATATTACGAAAAGTACAGGGGAATAATTACAGATATTGCAGTAAGGATGACTGCTTCATCTAATTTAGCATCATTTTTCATTGGTGACAGAAAACTTGCCAACCGTTACCCTGATAGAATTGATTATGATATGATTCACCATCAGTGTGTTGATTGCTATGAATATTTTAAAAACTTGTACGAAGAAGGAGTGATAGGAAAAAATGATTTAAAATATCGTGAGAAATTAGTCTTAGCATTATTGCCAAGAGCAATATTTAGAGACATTCCTCATATGTCAAAAGAGGAGATTATAAAAATTAGCGACGATTTATGGACTTTCTTTAGCAAGAAGATACAATTTTGGTTCATTTCACTACCGTTACTTTTGTTAGCGCGTTTCAATATTGCCAAGATGATTTATTCTTCGATTTATAAACTAAAACATTTATTAGTTGGATGAACATAGATTGGAAACTAGAAACAATCCAATACTCTCAATTTGTATCCCCACTTATAACCGCTCAAAATTTTTAGTTGAATGCTTAGAGAGCGTACTTGAATCTGCAAAAGGTTATGAAAATAAGCTTGAGATTATTATTTCGGATAATGCAAGCAATGATGAAACAACCAATGTTGCAGCAAAGTATGTAGAAAAATTTAGTTTTATTTATTACAGTAGAAATGTTGAAAACGTAATAGATGAAAATTTTTTTATAGCAGCCAGGTTAGCAAAAGGGAAATATGTGTGGATATTTGCTGATGATGATAAAATGGAGAAGAATGCTGTTGCCATGGTAATGGATCAAATACAGAAAAAATATAATTTAATTATTTTGAACTATTCCATGTGGGATAAGTATTTTTCAAGGAAGATTAAAGAAAATGGGATGGGCATACGGCATCAACTTATTTTTTCAAACTCAGATTTGTTATTGAAAACGTTTGGTATTAGGATTCAGTATTTGTCATCAGTTATTATTCAAAAGTCAAAATTGTTGTGCCTTGCCAGTGCGGAATACAACCCTTTCCATGAATACGGAGCTTCGTTTCTTTTGTCAGTTTATTCTGGTGTAAAAGACAGTCTGAAAGGAATTTATATTCCTGAACCACTTGTAGCTTACCGAGGTTTTAATTCAGATATTACAGAAAGCAAGAAATGGTATAAATATTTTGTAACTGGTAGTACTTTACTATTAGAAACGTTGCGAAAAAAAGGTTACTCAAAATCTGCTATTAACAAAGCAAAAAGTAAAGTTATCATTGAATATGTTGCGAGAGATATTTTACACAGAAAAAGAAATAACATAAAACTCAAGGGAATTCTTATCATAATTTTTCAGAATTATCGATATAGTTTTCTTTTTTGGTTTCTTCTGCTACCATTATTTGCAACACCAAACTACTTTATTAAATTATTGAAGAGATGAATTAGGGCGTACTATTATAATATTCTAAAGAGGTATAATTAGTCTATGTATAAAAAAATTAATAGGGTCATAAAAAATCCAAAAAAAATATTTTATTGGTTGAGGTACCATATAAATAAAAATCATGTCCAATTAATAACGGTAGAAGATAAGAGCTTTTACAAATATCACGGTAAACTTTATCCGGATTATTTAAATAACGGAAATGCTGTCTCTTTTATTAAAGAAAAGGCATTAACCTATTGTATTGGTAAAGGAATTGACATAGGAGCAGATAGATGGCCATTACCGGGGGCAGTCTCGATACAAAATGAAGTTCATCAGAATGCAAATAAATTAGATAGATTTGAAAATGACTCATTAGATTATGTTTTTAGCTCCCATTGCCTCGAACATGTTGATGATTGGAAAGGTGCTTTAGTGTTGTGGATTAGCAAACTGAAAGTGGGTGGGATATTGTTTCTATATCTACCGCACAAATCCAACAAATTATGGAGACCGGGAGGACCCTGGGTTGGGATGGGGCATAAATGGAGTCCTACTTATCAGCGAATAATAAAATTTATTTCTTCCAAAGGAATGGAAATAGTAGAATATAATAATGGTAGAGATATGTATTGGAGTTTTCATGTAGTTGCACGGAAAAAAAATAATTGAAAGTCGTCGACTCTATTTTTTACTATACAAATGTGAAAATGAAATTGGATTACAATTTTTTCGTTCATAAAAGAAATTTCTATCTTCTGATTTTAATAGATAGATTCCTTTATCTCATTTTCAAGATTTGTGCAATTTTTAAAATTCCTAAAAAGAATAGTTGTTATGAAGATAGAATTTTATTATTAGAACCAGCTCATTTGGGGGATGTTCTCCTAACAACACCCGCGATTAGATACATTAAGGAAGCAAATCCAGATAAAAAGATTATTTGCTTATTATCATCAGCTGGTGCAATAGCGTTAAAAAAAAATAATAACATTTCATCAATTCATATAATAGACCTACCTTGGTATAATAATTCTGGTGGGATTTTAAAGAGTGTATTTTTTTTCTTTAAGCTTATCAAAGCATTGCACGATTTAAAACCAAAAGCTGTGATTAATTTTCGGACTGCATCATATCATCGAGAGCACCTTGCAATGTGGTTGTCAGGTGTCCCCGAGAGGATTGGTGTATCACATAAAGGATTTGGTTTTTTGTTAAGCAAAGAAATTCCGTATCAAAATGTCGAACAAGCTGCATTACAAAAACTTAAAATAATCGAAAAATGGTTGGGGGAGAGGTTTGATAATCATTCGATCAAAATAGACTATTTTATTAATGAAACTGCAAGAGAGAGTGCTGATAAAAAGTTCAAGAATTTAAAAATTAACCAAGGAAAAATAATAGTTGGTATTAATCCAAGTGCGCAGCACAAATTTTTATGGCCCCAGCAATATTATATTGCTCTCTGTAAAGCACTTTATAAAGACTTAAACTCAGAAATATTATTTATTGGGACAAGCAATTTTAAAAATTCAGTTTCGTCAATACAAAAGGGATTAGGATTCAATACTTACTCATTAGTAGGAGAAACAACGCTGGATGAAGTGTCAATTATTATTCAGAAATTAGATATGCTAATTACCGAAGATACAGGGATAAGGTATATCTCTGGCGTTTACAATATACCCACATATGTACTTAGAAATGGGGCGAATTCATCAATTGAATTCGGTCAACATATTGAAACAGAAAAAATTATTGTTGCAGAAGTTCCTTGCTCACCATGTGGTAAGAAAAACTGCCCATTAGGAACACTTGACTGCATGGTTAAAATAACTCCAGAATTAGTTTTCCAGACAATTCGAAACGATCTTCCAAATCACACAAAATAAAAGTATAATTCTTGAGAGTGCTTATTTGAGAACAGGTACGAAATTATTGCTTCTTGTACCATACCTTGCTGCATTGAATGGGATTAACCTGAAGATCTTCGGACTTAATGTAAGGTTGGATCAATTAGCAAATTTGATTTTATTGTGTTTCTTAGTAATTGATATGTTATTGGGTGCAAAGAGGATCTATATCGACAAAGTTGGAAAGTTAATTTTACTTTTTTTTACATGGAGTTTTATTATTTCTTATTTCAATGCACCTGATCGCTTTTACAGTATGATGCAGACGTTTAATCTATTAAGTGCAGCTTTGATTTATTTTGTTATGGTTAACTTTATAGATTCACAATTAATGCTAGATAAATTTTTTAAGCATTATTTAAAGTCAGGTATCTTATTCTCAAGTCTTGGGGTTGTTGGTTTTATTATTGCTTATTTAGGGTACGACATCCAAGGAATAAATCTTACTGATGATCTAAGTGTAGCGTATGGAGTTTATTCAACAATGAGAGAACCAAATGTGTTTGGAAGTTACTGTTTAATTTATTTCATTTTATCATTTACACTTATGTTGAATCGAAACAGTAGCATTGAAAAAATATCAAGAACACTTATTTTATTAACTTTTATTTCAACTGGAATTGGTGTATTGCTCTCATTTACAAGAGGTGTCTGGATATCAGCATTTGTATGTATTATTGCAATATATATATTATCTAAAAGAAGTTTCAGATTTATAAAAATAGAGATGCCTTATAGGTACATTTTTTTAATAACTATTGTATTATTTCTGTTAGTCTCGAATTTTGTTTCAAGTTTTTTCTTAAGTTATAAATTAGATAATATAATAGATTATCAAAGTGGTACGGGGGGGTATAGATTATTGGTTTGGACAGATGCAATTAATAATATTTCTCAAAATCCTCTTTTTGGCTATGGTACTTACAGCTTTGCAAGCTTTTTCCCCACAAAATTTATTTACGGAGAAGTAATGAGGGCCTGGATAGGAAATTTATATTTAACAATTCTGCATGATACCGGACTAATTGGTTCCTTTATTTTCATTGGATTCATTACCATTATATTAAAACGCAGCTTTAAGAATATTAAAAAAATAGAAATTACTAATCCTGACTATGCATTAATCATTTTTGGATTATCTTTTGCTCTTATTTCAATTCTGATTTCATTCATTTTTACAACAGCGTTGTCTTATGTCTATTCTTGGATGGTTATTGGACTGCTTTCGGTTTATCTAAAGTACTTTCGTAATAATCTGAATATTAAACCGATATCGGTGCAGAAGCATTTTTAAGAAAGCTGTGAAATTAAAATGGAAATAAAGCGTTTTAGTAACGTAAATATTTTCAACATTCTTTAATTAATGCAAAGAAATCTAAAATGTTATGACTATAACACGGTTTAAAATATTTTACTACTATATTTTTAAGAACCAAAATGGTGTGAATGCTAAAGAAGTGATTAAATTATTTTTTGATAAATCTTAGGCAAATAAGGCAAAAGAGAGGATAAGCCAAATAACTTATGGTGAAAATTTTGTGGAGGTATATTTCAAGGGATTTGAAAATAAACCCTTATTTTTTCCTAAAGAATTTAGTCTTAAATCCCTTGAACAAATTACTGTGGAATCATTTTATAAAGATAATTGGCATTATTATGAGATTGAGGAAACAAAGGTTGGTGTAAACGACACTGTTATAGATTGTGGTGCTGCTGAAGGGTTATTTAGCTTTATCATAGCCGCTAGATGTAAAGAAATTTATGCGATTGAACCATTAAAGGAATTTGTTTCTTGCTTGAAAAGAACGTTTAGCAACAATAAGAATGTACATATAATAGAAAAAGCTTTGTCTGATAAGGAGGGAAAACTGTTTATTACAAGCCAAGGTATTTCTTCTCAAATTAGTGATAAAAAAAATGGTAATGAAATAGAAGTAATTACCCTAGACAGAATGTTTTTCGAAAATGATATTCCGGTTTCATATATCAAAATTGATCTTGAAGGATATGATTATCATGCTTTACGGGGG
>JBFLWK010000118.1 GCA_040757695.1 Elusimicrobiota bacterium | reverse complement strand
ATTCAAAAGATTAGTTGCAAAACTATGTCTCAGTCCGTGGAAGCTACTCTTAATTCCCAATCTATCAAGAACCCTCCTGAAAGCATTTTTCACATAAGGAGCAGTAATAGTAAATCCCTTAAAATCATCTATTAACCTCTCTCTAAACCTCAGAGGCATAAAAGTAACTCTGGCCTTACTCCCCTTCCCTATAACAGATAACCTCAAAGACCCGTTAAATGTTATATCTTCCGCCTTAAGCCCCAGTACCTCCGAGAGCCTCAAACCGGAATAATAACTGATCTCCACAGCAAGACCCAGTTCTTTCCCCTTAGAAGTCCGGGGAAGGCTCTTTAAAATTAATTGAAGCTCTTCCTCATCAATCAATTTATCCTGAATATTCTTTACCTCTCTTTTTTCTCTCTTACTCCATTTCGGCATCCTGTAATCAAGCTCAATCCCAATCTCCGCACATTTCTTTAAAACGGATCTCACCTGATCATACCGGCTCTTACTTCTCACTTCCAGCCTGCCCTCTTTTATAAGTTTAATAATATGACAGTATTCCCCGATAGACCGATCACTCAAAAACCCTTCATACTTTTCTCTAAAAATCTCCCACTCCTGTTTCATAAAAATCTCACCTCTGACCCCATTATACCATAAATAGTTATCTAAGTAGACTTAGATAATCATTTTTTATGACGTTTTACATTATTTTTATACCAAAATTCAGTATATGTTTACTTTTGCGAATACTAAATTTACTTTTGTAAATATTGGAATTTATCTAAAAATTCACTCAGATATATAATTTTGATAAAAAAGGAATTTAAAATCATTTTAACGAATAGAACTTTGGGTGTTTTTAAACAATTAGGGTAAATCCTTCACGGAAAAATAGTAAAAACCTAATGTTTATAACAGTTTCTATTGAAATTTCGCGTCTAAATTTATAATAACTCAATTTTATGTTCATTTCTTTGTTTCTACAAAGGAAGAAGCTTCATTTATTAAAAGGCAAAAAAATACTAAGGTTTTTTTACAAATTCCTTTTCAGCAATTTCTTTAAGATTTCTGTTTTTTATAAAAGAGCAGATACCTGTATAGGACACACCCATAATCCTTGCTATAGATGCCTTTGAAACTTTTTTCGATAAGAAGTTCTTTATATCCTCTTCTTTGCCATCCAGTTTTGATTTCCCCAGAGCTCCTTTGGGTCTGCCTATTTTTTTTCCTTTAGCTTTTGCTGTAGCCATTCCCAGTTTTGTCCTTTGTGAAATTAAATCGTGTTCTACTTCTGCAAATATTGAAAATAGTGCAATCATAACTTTTGTCTGTAAATTTCCTTTGTCATTAAGAATAATATTTTCTTTTATAGAAATAAGTTTGATATGCCTCTTAATCAATTCATCTACAATTCTAATTATTTGCCCCAGACTTCTTCCGAGTCTGGATAGCTCAGTAACAATAAGAGTATCATTTTCTTTAAGCTCTATTAAGAGATTTTCAATTTTACGCTCTCTGGTATTTTTTTTAGCTGAAATCTGAATTTCTATAAAAGAGTTAATTTCTATTTTATTTTTATAGGCATAATCTAATATTGAGAGTCTCTGATTACTCAGATCCTGTTTATTTGTAGATATTCTTAAATAGGCTATAGTCTTCATATTTTCCTCCACAACTATAAAAATGGTAAAAACGAATTTTTTTATATAATTACCAACCATTATATATTATAATTTTATAGTTAACAAATCTCTATTTGAAGGACCGTTTTTATAGTAAAAAAGGAGTTGAATATGAGTACTCATATCCAAATTTTAAGCAAAGCTAATATTAAAGCATTTGATGCTCCCCCGAAATTCGATAGTATAGAAAGAAACAAATTTTTCAGACTACCTGAATGGGCTAAAGAATTTGTCGATAGTAAAACAACAATTACTACTAAAGTCGGGTTTATTATGCAACTTGCTTATTTTAAGTCCACAAAAAAAATCTTTAATCCTCGAAATTTTTTTTATGAAGATGATATAAAACTTATTGCTAAAAGATTTGATATACCATTAGAAGAAATTAAAATACAAGATTTTTCAGATAGAGCATATAATATAAACAAAAAACTCATACTTGAAAAATATGGATTTCTGCCTTTTGATGAAAAAACCAGAGCTCTTTTAAAAGAAGAAGCCGCATATCTGGCTTCAAAACATTTAAAACTGGAGTTTATGTTTATATCACTGGTAGATTTTCTTAAAAGAAAAAAGATAGAAATCCCCAGTTATCACGCAATATCAGAAATTATAACAGAGGCTTTAATTGATTATGAGAAAAACTTATCAGAGGTAATTGAAAATAATATAACTGATGAACAGAAAGGGGCTCTTGAAGAACTTTTTGGAATACCAGAAAAACGTTATAAAAAAGAACAGGATAATTTAGAAATTAAAAGATATAAACTTACCTGGTTAAAAAAGAGTTATCAATCTCTCAGGGAGCATAAAATAAAACAAAACATCTATGATTTAGATTATCTTAAATCTTTATTTTTTCATCTACAACCACTTATAGAATCTTTAAATTTATCACCGGAAGTTATTAAATATTATGCTTATATCGTTATAAAATCTCAGGCTTCTCAAATTTATAGAAGAAATGAGAAAAAAGTTCTTTTTCTGATTGCATTTATAATTCACAGATTTTATGAGATTCAGGATACACTTATGGAAACTTTATTACAGTCCGTTCAAAGTGCCCTTACGAAAACTACTAATACACACAAAGAGAAATTTTATGAGTTCAGAAAGACAAAGTCTAAAGCTATAGGTGAAATTTCTGAATTTTCAAAGCTTTCCCAGAAAGCATTTGAAGCAATGGAAATTATTCTTAATTCTCCTGATTTATCATCAGATGCTAAAGTAGACGCAATAAAAAAAGTTATTGGTCAGGTGAAAAATACAAAATATAAAGAACTTCCGGAAAAAATTAATTCTCTTGAAAATTTTTCTAAAAACATTAGTAAAAACGGAGATTATTATGATGTATTAGAAGCTCAATCCCTGAAATTACAACGTAAGGTATCCGAAATTGTAAAAAGTATTGAATTTGATGGTAAAACTTCAAAAAAGCATCTTATTGAAGCAATAGATTATTATAAAAAAACAGATAAGTTAAGAGGAAATAAAGTTCCTTTAAATTTCCTTGATATAGAAGAGGAAGATTTGATTTTTGATGTTAATGGCAAGTTCAGAATCTCTCTTTATAAAGCCCTGTTATTTATAAAAATATCTGATGCTATTAAATCGGGAAATTTAAATTTGAATTATTCTTACAAATATCTTTCATTTGATAATTACCTCCTTCCTGAAGATCACTGGGAAGCGAATAAAGATTTAATACTTGAAAGGGCAGGCCTTAGTAAATTGTGTTCCTTTGAAAAAATCAAACCCCATCTGGAAAAAGAAGTAAAAACTTTATATGAAAAGGTAAATCATAATATATTTACCGGAAAAAATAAATATATAAAATTCGATTCAAAAGGCAATATGAAGAATATCATAACTCCAAAAATTGATAAAGAATATACTTATAAAACTTCCAGGTTGTTTTCTAAGGTTAAATTCGTATCTCTCCTTGAAATTTTATCTACAGTAAATGATGTAACTAATTTTTTAGATCCTGTAAAACACTGGATGATAAAAGATGTTCGTAAAAATCCGGAGCTAAAAAATATTATTGCCGGTATTATTGGATATGGCTGTAATATAGGAGCTAATAAAATTGCCGAAATATCCAGGGATATTAATAAAGATGAATTATATAATACTATTAACTGGTATTTTTCTATTGATAACCTTGAACTTGCGAATAACAAAATTATAGAATTTGTTGAACGTCTTAATCTGATTAATTTATTTAAAAATCCGGAAGGGCTTATTCATACCTCCAGTGATGGCCAGAAATATAATATTGCTGTTGAATCTTTAAATGCCAGTTATTCTTATAAATACTTTGGAAAAGGCAAAGGGCTCAGTGTCTACAGCTTTATAGATGAAACTCATCGTCTCTTTTACTCTACTGTGATTAATAATTCAGAAAAGGAAGCCACGTATGTTATTGATGGCTTAATGCATAATGATGTAATAGAAAGTGAAATTCATTCTACTGATAGTGATGGTTATAGTGAAATAATCTTTGGTCTGACACACCTGCTTGGAATTTCATTTGCTCCAAGAATTAAGAATTTAAAAGATCAACATCTTTATAGTTTTCAAAAAGCATCGGAATTAAAAAGGCTTGCTTATAAAATCAGGTCTCAGAAAAAGATAAATACTAAAATTATTGAGAAAAACTGGGATAATATATTAAGATTTGTTGCCACTATTAAGCTGAAACATACCACAGCCTCACAATTGCTTCACAGGTTAAACTCTTATTCTAAACAACATCCTTTATATCAGGCTTTAAGAGAATTTGGAAGAATTATAAAAACAATCTTCTTGCTCAATTATATAGATGATGTAAAACTTCGTCAGGCTATTGAAAAACAATTGAATAAGTCTGAAAATATTAATAAATTTGCTAATGCAGTATTTCATGGGAATAATCAGGAATTTCAGCAGGATACAAAAGAAGAACAAATAATTGCCGAAAACTGTAAGAGATTAATAGAAAATTCTATTATATGTTGGAATTATTTATATCTTTCACAAAGAATTCTTGAGGCGAAGAGTAAAAAGCAAAAACAAAATATCATTAATACTCTGAAAAATGGCTCTATAGTTGTATGGCAACATGTAAATTTGCAGGGGGAATACGATTTCTCGGAGAAAACTTTAAAAAAATCTATAAAATTTAATATCCCGGATATTTTAAAAGTTGAAATAGACGCGTAAAATTGAATAAAAGTATTGTAAATACTGAGGTTTTAAGAATTTTCCGTGAAGGATTTACCCTAATTGTTTAAAAATACCCAATTACAGAATCCAAGAAGGAAAATCTTAACTGAAAGTAGAAACATAGGGGACAGTAAAATATAAAAAAGTGGCTAAAAATAAAAGGACCTCTTCGTAGGCGGAGAGGTATTCACTGAACAAAGCCATTATAACACGGACAAACCTTTGTGTCAAAGGTTATATTTGCTATTGTACACATAGGAGGCTATGATGCCAGAGACAAATATAAAACATATAATGAGAAAGAAGTTAGGAGATTTAATTTCTCTTCCTATAGATAAAATACAAATTTCGGAATTTAATACTCGTTGTCAGTTTGTGGATCACGACCATGTAGAAACCCTTATGAAATCTATTGAAACGAATGGTTACATTCCAAAATCAGCCGTATGGGTAAATGCAGTTATAGGACCAGATGAAAAAATAATAGCTTACAGACTGGTTGCTGGGCGTCATAGATATGAGGCAACAAAGAGATTAAATTTAGAAGAAATTCCT
>JBFLWK010000117.1 GCA_040757695.1 Elusimicrobiota bacterium | reverse complement strand
GTTTTGGAGATACCGCCGAATGTTTAAGAGATAGAGAATTATGCTTTGGAGATGCCTCTGAATGTTTAAGCGATAGAGAATATTCTTTAAGCGACAGAGAATAATATTAATTTCCAGAAATAACTCAATGTAGTGCGATTTTATATGAAAAAAAAAAGATTGAAAATTTCAAGTCTGGCACAGTTTGTTCCCCAGTTTGTTCCAGTTTGTTCCCTGGCACAGTTTGTTCCAGTTTGTTCAGTTTGTTCAGTTTGTTGTGGCACAGTTTGTGCACAGTTTGTGCAGTTTGTGGCACAGTTTGGGCAGTTTGGGTCGGCACAGTTTGGGTCAAGTCTGGCACAGTTTGCCCACAGTTTGCCCAGTTTGCCCTTGGCGAGAATGAATTTTACGCTACTGTGTGTAAAAAGCACTACGCAGAAATATATCCGACATTTGGAAAGAAAGGAGGTGAGAATAGATGAACAACATAGTTTTAACAGGCAACATTGTTAGAGATGCAACGTTGAGAGCAACCCAAACAGGCAAGCAGGTCTGCGATGTCAGGTTCGCTGTTAGAGAAGACAGAGCACCAGAAAATGCCGAGACATTATTTCTGGATTTGGTAATCTGGGGAGAGCGGGCGGAAAAACTTGCACCGCACTTAACTAAAGGAAAAGCTCTTGCCGTCAATGGTCGGCTGGAAATCAGAACGAACACGAAAGGCGACAAGACCTACAAGGATGTTAAGGTTGTCGTGAACGAATTGGAATTTCTCTCTAAAAAAGAGAAAGGTGTTTCAGCCACAGACGGAGAGGAAGTGCCGTTTTGAGAAAAGCAGAGTGTAGACAGTAGGGGGTAGAAAAGTCAACGGCTTTTACTACACCCTACACCCTATACCCTACACCCTGCCGTTAAGAGGAGGCGAAGTTGAATTTGTATCAGTTTGTTATTTTATCTCTGATAGAAAAAATATCAGGGAAAAGAGGCAGAGGAACGATTATCGGAATCTTGCGGGGTGGTGACAGGCGGAGCATTCGATCACTTAAAAACAGTGATAACGCACTCGACGAAAGATATTCCGGTATTATGGAACGAGTGCCGAATAAAGTCCTTCTCGCAATTTCAGATGAGTTGCTTAAAGCAGGGCTCATTGAAATAGTTGAGGATAACATCAACGGGCGCTGGTATCCGCTGGTGTATGTCACAGGAAAAGGTCAGGATGCACTTAAAGAAAAATCCGCAGAGTTTTTGCCCGAACTTGAAAAGATACTCAACGCTAACAAAGTGCTAATTGATTTTCAGGCAGGGCTCATCCCGAAAGGAGATGATGCTGATGACAGAAGAAGAGATAGCCGAGAAAAATCAGCAGAAAGCAGTTGACTCTGATGACGATGATTATGCCCAATGGTATAAAGAATTCACCCGACGGGCTAACAGAAAAAATCCTACGCCACTTGCTGTCTATAAAGGCGTTCTTGAGCTCTTGTGTTATCGGGTTCTCGGGTTAAAACTCAAGAACACAAGAACTCGTGAACTCGTGAACGCCGTTGTAAATCTTCCTGCCTGGCTTTATTGAAGAAGAGTTAATGGGTTACCTGTATATTCACGGCTGGAGTTACATAGCAGGAGTTAAGTTTAACTCACCGACGGCGGCAAGAGATATGTCCGTCAACGAAATAAAACTTCTCGGAATAAAAGCACAGGGCTGGTGTTAAAGATTTGTAGTTTCTGATGGTGATTTATCTGTGTAATCTGTGTTTCTTATCTGCCGTCATCTGCGTTTTCAAAAAAAGACTTGACAAAATGCCGAAAATACTTTATAATTATAGCGGACTGAAAAAAGATAAAAAGAAGCAGTGTTATATGTTAGAAAAAAAGAGGTGTCATAATAATACTTTGTTTCTTGTAGTAGCAGAAGTAACACTTGCCTCTGCTTTGAGTAAGTCCTAAAAAGCCCTTGGTAGCAATATCAGGGGCTTTTTATTTCTTTGAAAAGATAGAAATAAAATTATTCCGATAAAGGCACACGCACTTGAAAGATAGTGCCTTCCTGAAAATACAGCAGGATGCCATCGTGAGGTGGGGACGCAAAACCACGGGACTTTTAATTATGTAGCCCCCGAATTTATTCGGGGGTGAGCGTAGCGAAAGTAAGCCAAGTTGCCGAAAACAATAAAAGTCAGCCGGGTTACCGAAGGTAATAATGTAGCCGAGAATTCATTCTCGGTTTTAGGTAACTCGGTTTTTTGTTTTTATAGGAAAAAAAATCTAATTTCAAGTGAGGTGTGAGATGAAAAGAATAATTTTAATGATTGTGATGGTGGTAAGTGGTATCAGTATATGCTGGTTGGCAATGTGGGGAGAAATTATGACAGAAGCTGTAACTAATCAGCAAGGTACTGACCCAAAAATCGAAGAATTTATAAAAACAATGGATGGTTATGTGTTTTCACAGGTAGTATTTTCCGATTTAATAATTGTAGGACAAGTTGATAAGATAGAAAAACTTGATATTCCACTTTTTACTGCAAAAACCATATTATACAAAACAAAAGTAGAAATCAAAGAGACATTAAAAGGTAATTTTAATAACAAGCACATAACTATTTTTTGGGCTCCAGAGGATTGGGGTCTCGGTTGGAAACTTACCCCAGTTGTTGGAGAAGAAACTATTTTTTTCATAGATTTGAACACAGAGCGTGTTTATATACCGTATTTCATCACATCACATTGGCCCGAAAATGTAAAGTTTCATCAAATTCATAAGCGATGGGCACAAGATAGTGTGCGGATTGAAACAGAACCATTTCCTAGAGTTAATAAAGATACGATAATGAAATATTTAGAGTTACTTAATATGGCAAGGCAATCAGAAAAAATAATGAATATATTAAAAGAAAAGTTTAAGAGAGGAATGAAAAATGTAACAAACGAGATTGAAAGAGTAAAGTATGTAGCAGGTTTGTGTTCAGTAATGGATAAGAATGACATTCAATACTTAATTAACTTTTTACATGACCGTATAGGAAAAGAAGGTTCATTAAGTTCGGCTATTATAATGTGGGAATTAGGAATTAGAAAATGTGAGGAAGTGATTGAAACCCTGAAAAAATGGAATAAGCTAAGTAAACATACTAGCTGTGATGCCGGAAAGATTGCTTTATTACAAATAGGAACTAATGAAGCAATGAGAGCTTTTATTGAAATAGTAAAAAGGGATAAACTGTCTCTTTTTACTCCGTGGTATATTTATATGAGCACCGACGCAGTAATTAAACCCATAATAGATTATTTAGATAATATAGATATTAAAGATTATTCTTCTAATGAATTAAATTTCATAGAATTATTAGGTCATACTAGAAATAAAGAAGCTAAAGAATTATTGCGAAAATTACTCAATAAAAACCCGGAATTTTCGACGACAATATTAAGTGCATTATATATGTGTGGTGAAAAAGAAATGAAAGATATTATGTTAAATATGTTAAACGAAAAGTCATCACCCGATAGAAAAAAGATGATGGCAATGCATTATTTGCTTTTAGAATTTAATGATGCTAGATCTATTCCATTTATTGAAAAAGTAATGGAAGATGGCAACGAAAAAGAAAATATACGGTCTGCAAAAAGTATATTGCGCCAATATAGAATAAAGGAATCTGTAAAGCATTTTATTATTGGTAAATAGAAATGAAGAATATTATTACTCATTGGATAAGATGTGAAAAGAATGAATCGGAAATCAAAAAAATTTTTATTATTTTGATTGTTCTTTTCATATATTTTAATAAATTAAATGCCCAGTCTCCAGAAGTAGGATTTGATTACTATTTTCCTAACGTTAATATCATTGATGGAAAATACGTGACAGAAAAAGGAAATCTGAACATTACTATTAAAGGAACAGCCGAGTCAGATTGTGAATTGGATAGAATTGTTATTTGTGATAGTAGTTATGATTTGGTAGAATCTCAATTAAGTAGCACGTTGTATTCGGACGGCAAATGGCGATCCAGATGGAGTTTTGATGTAACACTATCTAAAGCAATGGGTATTAATGGTGAAGGTGTTCATACAATCAGTGCATATGTAGTAGATAGTAATCATTATGTTAGTCCAACTATAATGCGAGACATCATCGTTGATAAGACACCTCCTACGATAGAGCCATTTCCTGAACCTGGTAGTTTAGCAGGGAATTCTTATGAGTATATATTTAGAATGGAAGGGAAACAATGTTGTTGGAGTTACTCTATATCAAAAATCCCTAGATGGATATCCTTTGGTGCAACAGTTACCGACAATCTGAGTGGAGTAGACGAGGGAAGTGTAAGAGGTAGTGGCCCAAAGTCACAGCCAACAACAATAACAAGCGTGACTTGTAAAGGTGGTTCTCGCAGTTTTTCATTTCCTAATCCAACTGAAGAGATGCGGAATATGAATGGCTATATAAATGGTAGTGCATATCTGCACGGGGAACAGAGTTATACAGTAACTGTGTCTGCCAAAGATAAGGCAGAGAATCCAAGTAGTAAAACATGGAGTTTTAATGTAGGGTTAAAAAAATACGAACAAAGTAAACCAAATCCTGATTGTGATAAACCAGATGATTTTGAAGGAGTAAGTTGTGAAGCATTATTGGGGTCAAGTACTACTCAGATATGTTCATATGGTGACCCAATTGGGATAACGGCAAGTGGTTTGTTGGCAGAAAATATTTTACTTTTAGCAGATGTAGGTGAACGATTTGAACTGGTTGATTATAATTTTAATCTATCAGAAATATTGCCGAGGATTAAAGTATTAATTATTCCATCGGGTGGTTTGTATGGGCTTGGTGATGTAGAAAGTTTCAGGAAAAATTTATCTGATTATGTGTCAAATGGTGGCACACTTATTTGTTTTGCGCAACAACACGGTTACGACTTTAATGCCCTGCCACGAGGTAACGAAGTAAGTGCTTACGGTTGGCAGGAAGACCAGTCATGCCAATCAGCATCGGTATACATCAATGAAATATCAGCGATATTCAACGGACAATCTCGTGTTAATCTTGATGTGAATGTGGATGGATACTTCACGAATTGGCCTGCTGATGCGAGGGTACTTTTGCGTAGAACCAAGAACAATATGCCGTGCCTTATAGAATATGAAATAAGAAGCCAGACGCAAGAAGCAAGAAAAGGCAGGGTCATAGTCACTACATTATATTCCGATTTCAGTTATGCACAGGGCTCATTATCACAACGATTTAGGGGACGGGGTTGAAATGGTTCATCGATTTAGGGGACGGGGTTGAAATGGTTCATCGATTTAGGGGACGGGGTTGAAATGGTTCACTTACGAGTAACAAAAAGGCAAGTTAAAGGTTAAAGGTTAAAAGTTAAAATGGAAAATGGGGACGCTTCTAATATTTGAGTGGATACAAATGGATTCCCGACAGGGGCACTC
>JBFLWK010000116.1 GCA_040757695.1 Elusimicrobiota bacterium | reverse complement strand
GACTTAACTATTCATAGGAATTGTTCAGGTTTCTTGTGCATCCCTGTTTTACAGGGTTATTCCATTTTTGTCAATGAACAATATGTTTCAACATTTATTAGCAAAAATTTGCCAAACTACAGTATATAAGAAAATCCAAAAGTATCTTTCAGGTCTAAAAAAAGGTTCATAATCTGTGCTTGGATTGAAATATCAAGCGCTGAAACCGGCTCGTCGGCAATAATTAGTTTTGGCTCTGCCGCGAGTGCTCGTGCGATTGCGATTCGTTGTCGTTGCCCGCCAGAGAACTGATGCGGATATTGTTCTAATGCTTGAGAAGGTAATCCTACAAATCCGAGAATTTCTTTTGCACGTTTTTCTAATTTATCTTGCCACTTCTTTTTGTTTGTTCTGATTGCTTCAAAGATTGCTGTTTTAACCGACAGTTTTGGATTGAGCGATGAAAACGGGTCTTGAAAAATCATCTGGATTTTTCGGGCGAGTTCAATTCTAGAATAATTCTTTATATCGTTACCGTCAATAAAAATCTTGCCGGTGTCATATACCAGGAATCCTGCGATAATTTTTGCAAGTGTAGTTTTCCCGCTACCTGACTCGCCTGCAATACCTAAAATTTTACCTTTTTCTAAAGATACCGATACATTCTCTATTACTTTGATTTGTTTTGTGGCTGTTTTGAACAAACCTGTTTCAACCACAAAACTTTTGGTTACATTGCCACAGTTCAAGATTAAATCATTCAACATATAAATTATTACCGATATACACAGAATTGTAAAGTTTTTTCATTTCCTTTAAACCCAACTGGATACAGACATGATTGATTGTATCATGTTGCTGAACATTTTTTGTATAACTGTGAATAATTAAAAAATCTGTAAGATAAATTGCATAATTCCCAAGCGCGCCAATCATCAATCGTTCAGGAGAATTTTCAGCGGGAATTTCTTTTGTAATATTTTCATAAATCCATTTTGGTTTTATTGGTGCTGGATTTTTCTCTTTTGCCAGGATTTTCAATTTTTTTCGTCTAATTTCGCTTTTTACGAAACGCTGTATAATTTTTTTAGTGATAGCAATATCAAACAAAATTTTTCCGCTTTTTACAAGTTTCAGGCGATTAAGTTTAATATCCAAAATGATTTTTGTTGTAAGTATATCCAGTTGACCTGAAAGTAGACGATTCTCTTTTTTCAGATTTTTATGCTGTTCTGTCAGCGCTTTTTTCTCAGATTCAAGTTGTGGAATCATCTCCTGCTTGATTACTTCTGCGTCGCCAATTGCGGATTGTTTTAATGTCCACATATATTTTTTTTGGTTTATATGCAGTAAAAGATGTTTTTTTAACTCACCAATTTCATTTTCCAGTGCATTTGTATAGTATGGCAGTTTTATATGAATGAGGACGGAAACGATTACAACAGACAAGAATAATATTCTGATTATTATCTTCAAAAAGTTAGTAGACATAAATTGTCGTCTTATTAATTTTTGCTATTTTGTAAATGTATTCTAAATCATCTGCACCGAGTCGGACACAGCCGTGTGAAACAGCCCTGCCTAAAAATTCTTCTTTTAGTGTGCCGTGTATTTTATACCCAAAACCCAAATCCATCGCATATTTTCCAAGTTCACCTTTAACTTTTCGTTCAGGCGCCCCCGGTAATGGAATCTCTTTTTTTTCTTCAACAAACGCCCAATCCGGTTTAAACCATATAGGATTTTCAACCTTACTTTTGATAATAAAAATCCCTTTCGGTGTTGAGAACTCCCATTTTCTTTTTGTTTTCTTATCTGTAAGAATACCACCTTTACCAACGGAACATTTTACGATGTGTAATATCTGACCTTGTTGTTTTAGATATAAAACATTTTCTTGTGTATCAACAAGAATATAAAATTCTTTGCCAACAAGTTCGTTGATTTTTTCCGAGATTATTAAATTGGTATTTGTGAGATTAAATATTTTTTCAATCAGGTTTTTATTGGCTTCAATCAACAATAATTGTTTGCTTTTCAATACTGAGGATTGTCTATATATTTTATTTCGCTCTTTTTCTAATTGCTTGGTTTCTTTTGAGACATCTGATATTCGCTTTTTAATGAGTTCGTATTCCCGTTTAGTAATAATAAATTTTTGGATATCTAAAAAAACAACCAACAAAAATCCGAAGAAAGTAAGTATAAAAACAAAAATTATCCAATTTTTTATTCTTTTTTTCATAGATTAAAACATCTCAATAATTTTGTACCTTTGGGTTTTAATTGCGGTTGTTCTATTATACATTTCTCAATTTTTTTTGGACATCTGGTCTGAAATTTACAACCCTGTGGGAACATAATTAAATCAGACACACTTCCTGCAATTGTAGTGAATCTCGTTTGTTTTATAGCCCGTTTAGGGATTGCTGATAAAAGCGCTTTTGTATACGGATGTTCAGGATATTTCAGAATTTCAGTTGTGGTTCCCGCTTCAACAATTTCACCAGCATAGATTACAATAATTCTGTTACAGATATCAGAGGCAATAGCAAAATTATGAGTAATAAAAAGAACGGTTAGATTAAGTTCACTTCTAAGTTTTTTAATAAGTTCTAAAATCTCTTTCTGGATTGTAGTATCCAGTGCTGTAGTTGGCTCATCTGCGATAAGGATTTCTGGAGATGGTACGAGTGCTTGAGCAATCATAACACGCTGTCTCATTCCGCCCGAAAGTTGGTGTGGATAAGAATTTATGATTCTTTCTGGATTGTCCAATTGAACCATTTTCAGCAGTTTTTCAATTTCGGCATCTGTAGAAACCGCACCGTGTATTTTAAGTGTTTCTCTGAGCTGTTCACCGATTTTTATAACAGGGTTTAGCGAAGACAACGGGTCCTGAAAAATAAAACCGATTTTTTTGCCACGAATTTTTTGTAATTGTTTTGTTCCTGATTGAAGTATCTGTTGGTTGTAAAAAAATACTTTTCCCGCTGTAATTTTTGCCTCTTTTGGTAGAAGATTCAAGATAGAAAGTGCGATAGTTGTTTTTCCACAGCCAGATTCACCAACAATTGCGATAGAATCATTCTTGTCGACCGTGAAAGAGACATCTCTTACAACGGGAATAATTTTTTTGCCGATAGTATATTCAACAGAAAGGTTTTCAATAGATAGAATCGTTTCCATACAAAAAATGACAACAGCGATTTTAACTGCCTATTACAACGATACTTCTAATTTTCAGCGTTGGAATCATTATGTCCTCGGGTCCAGTACATCCCGTAGTCCTTCGCCTAAAAAATTCCAGCCAAGCACTGTTATTAAAATTGCTAATCCCGGAAAAACAGACAGCCACCATGCAATATGAATATAGTCCTTACCGCTTGTCAAAATATTTCCCCACGATGGTGTTGGTGGTTGAACTCCAAGCCCCAGAAACGAAAGGCCTGATTCTGTTAGTATTGCACTGCCAACGCCTAAAATACCTGCAACAATTATTGGCGCAATCACATTTGGTAGAATATGAACAAACAAAATTCTACCTTGCAATAATCCCAGCCCTTTTGCCGCCAGTATAAAATCACGCTCTTTTACTGAAAGCGTTTCTCCACGAACCAATCGTGCAAGACCTGTCCAGGAGGTAAGCCCTATAACAATCATCACATTGTAAATACTTGGTTCCAAGAATGCAATCACCATCAGTATCAAAAAAAATGTCGGGAAACATAACATAATATCCACAAACCGCATAATAATTGTGTCAGTTTTACCGCCAAGATAGCCGGAGATAATACCAAGCAATGTACCGATAACAACTGAAATTGCGACGGCAATAATTCCAACCGTTATAGAGATTCTTGTTCCATAAACCATTCTTGAAAAAACATCTCTGCCTAATTCGTCAGTACCTAGAAAATGGTTTTTTGATGGTGGTTGTACCCGTTGCAAAATATTCCCTTCAATCGGGTTGTGAGTAGAAATTAAAGGCGAAAAAACTGCTATTAAAATTAAAACAAGTAATATCAAAAATCCGATTTTAGCAAGTTTGTTTCCCAAAAATTTGACAAGGTAAAGTTTCAACATAAATTATTTCCGGACATTTGTCCTTTTATTTTTTGATTTTATTATTAAACCTCTGGCTACAGTTCTATTTGAAAACTGAGATTTTCTTGTTTTTATTATTTTACTTCTATACAAGTCTTTCAGGTAAGAATGTGCTGCTGATTTTGAGATATTAAAATAATCTGCAGTTTCTCTTACTGTTGGTGGAATTTTGCGTCTTTTCAATGCAATTTTTACAAATCTCAAAACAGTTTTCAAATTTAGTAGTTTATTTCTACCCATATATTTCCGGACATTTGTCCTTTTTTAATTTTAACCTTTAACCTTTAACTTTCTATTTGTATCGTATCCGTGGGTCTATATATGCATATGTTATATCTGCTATTAAATTACCAACCAATGTCAGAATTGCGACGATTGTTCCAACCGCCATAATAACAGGATAGTCGCGTGCCATTATTGCTTCATAACCAAGCCGACCCATCCCAGGCCAGGCAAAAATCGTCTCAAAAATAAAAGAACCACCAATCAAATCCGGCAAAGTAAGTCCGAGTATTGTTACAACCGGTATTAACGCATTTCTTAATGCATGCTTAAAAATTACCGTCATTTCAGAAAGCCCTTTTGCTCGGGCAGTTCTTATGTAATCCTGATGAAGAACTTCCAGCATTGCTGATTTTGTGTATCTTGAGAGTCCTGCGATACCTGTGAATGCCGATACAAAAACCGGCAAAACAAGATGTTTAGCAATATCCCAAAATTTTCCTAAAAGAGTCAGTTCATCAAAATTGACAGACCGAAAACCAGAAATTGGTAACCAGCCAAGGTGCAGTCCGAAAAAAATCATCAAAAGTATTGCGAACCAAAAAGTAGGTACAGAAAAACCGACAAAGACAAAAATGGTTGTGATTTTATCAAAAACAGAATCCTTTTTTACCACCGAGCAAACACCAATTGGGATTGCTGATACAAAAATCAAAATTATAGATAAAAAATTAAGCAGTAAAGTCGCAGGGAAACGTTCTAAAATTTTTTTTATCACAGGTCTATCATCTTTGAATGATTTCCCAAAGTCAAGTTTTGCCAATCGTTTAAGCCACCACCAGTATTGAACATACACCGGCTTATCAAGTCCATAAAGTGCTACAAGTCGCTGCTTTGCTTCGGCAGTAATTTTCTGGTTCATATCAGTAAGGATGTCTGTTGGTTTGCCCGGTGAAAGATGCATTACCAGAAAAGTTATTATTGTTATCCCGATAAGCATAGGGATTGTTAATAAAAGCCGCCTGATAATATAGGAAAGCATACAGAAATATTATATTTAATTAACCTAAAATTGCAATTAAAAAAATGACTGTCTTTAATTTTGCCATAAGCAATTTTTCCCTCATAGCATACAATCATATTTTTTCTCCTGAAGTTTTTTCTACCGACGAATGTGAATTTGGTTCAGTAAGTCCATATTCTTCTTTGAATTTTTTAGGA
>JBFLWK010000115.1 GCA_040757695.1 Elusimicrobiota bacterium | reverse complement strand
TTCATATACAGCGTGACTTGCTCGTCTTAGCTCCACATATTACATTATACAAAATTTGGCAAAATTTGTCGGTCGCCTTCATCCCCGCAGCAAGCTGCGGGGTATTCGGCGACATTTAAATAAATTCCCGAGATTGGTATATGCATTTACAAAATTCGGATTTATTCTTATCGCGTTTCTGTATGCTTTCTCTGCTTCTTCAAATCTGTTTGAGTTATACAATAAAATTCCGAGATTGTTGTGGGCTTCTATACTATTAGGATATCGTGAAATAACATCCTGCCATAGTAATACAGGATTTTGATAAAGTTGATTTCGTTTTACTGTTACATAACCAAGTAAGAAAATATGAATACATATTAAAAAAATTAAAAAATTAGACAGATTAAAAAATTTAGAAACTAAAGTATAAAAAAATACAAAAATGAAGTAAAACCCAAATCCAGAAAGATACAGACGATTTTCAACTAATGCACTGGTAGTAGGAAAAAAACTGGATGTTGGCGACAGAGTTATGAAAAACCACAATACGCTGAATAATGTTATTTTTGAATTATTTGCTTTCTTTTTATAAATCTTATAAGTTAACCAAAATATTACTGTAATAGATAAAAGAGCTAGTATCGTTTTTAGTTCTGAAATTCTCGCGGGGTTGATTTTGTGAACTATGCAAAGTCCGGTCGGAATAAGCAACATTTTTAAGTACTTCAGTACTACATATGGTTGAATAATAATATAAGGATATCTATCCCATAAAGTTCCTGCTTCTGCATCTCCTACATCACCAAAATAGAAATACCGGAATAATAAATATACAACCAGCAGAATCCAAAATGGTATATGATAATACTTTTTTTCAATAACTTTTTTTGTGTTAAAATCACTTAAAAAAATATAATCAACTAACAAAATCATTATCGGCAATGTAACTACATCCTGTCTAGAAAATAATGCCAGAATGAAACAGATAAGAGATAGGAGATAGGAGATAGGAGATAGAGAGATTAAGGAATTCTTTTCGGTTGCTTTTATAAATAATAATAAAGCCATCAAATAAAAAAATGTCGCTAACAGAACAGAACGACTAAAAATGTATAATACACTACTTATATTGATGGGATGTACTGTAAAAAACAGTGCTACAAAAAAAGGAAAAATCAGAAATTGGGAAATTGGGAAATTGGGAGATTGTGGAAAAAATAATAATATTTTTCTTGTAAGTATAAATATCAATATAGCATTGAATATATGTACAACAAGATTAAACAGATGGTACCCAAAAGTATTTAATTTCCCAAAATAGTAATTTAGCGTAAAAGTTAAATATGTAATTGGCCGTGATGGATCGTTTCGTTCCCATATTTTATTATTTGTATACGGGTAAATCAGTTTCGCTTTGAGATTACTCAGTTTTTTTATATCAGGGTTTTCTACAATCTTTCCTATATCGTCAAATATGAAAGGAGCATTAAGTGATTTGTGATAAATACCTATTGAAACCAGTATTATCAAAGCAACTGCGAACCATTTATTCCCGAAACAAGTTCGGGACAGGTTTTCAAAAACCTTTTTCATATCAAGATTCCATTATGAACAGTATAGGACATTTGTCCTATACGCTGTGTAACCGGTGGCACGGGCAAAAACCCTTTTGTTGAGACATTACTTTCAAAGACATCTTTTACAGAAAAATCACTTACCGACGACAACTCAACCTTAAAGTGTAAATCATCACCATCGGCATCACTCGGCACATCCCAAACCATCATCGGTTGTGCATTCGTCCAAACACATTCAGATGGTGAAACCAAACCAAAACAGAGCAACATTATTTTAGCTTTCTTAAACATTTTTTCTCCATGCTACTATACCTAAAATGAATACTGTAATAATTGAACTGGTTGTGATATTTCGTCCTGTTATATAAGATTTTGGCTTATATACAAATTCTACTTGATGGTTCCCTTTTTTTAATGGAACCGCTCTGAATAAATAATTTGCCCGCAATATTTTTTCCTCTTTTCCATCAACAAATGCTTTCCAACCAGGATAGTATACATCAGATAAAACTAAAAACCCGTCATCTGTAAGATTTGCATTCTTTTGTTTTTTTCACTTTGCGAACCTGTTAGATATTGTCTGTAATGACTCTTCAGTAAAAACTATTTTGTTTGCATTCAGCACATTATATGCTGTTAAATCAGAAATATCGCTAAAAACTAAATTAGCCAGATTCCGTGTTGCAAGATTAAGTATTCTATCCCGTTTAGTAACCAGCAGTATTTTACTATTAGCCAGTTTTAAGTTCTTAACTATTTTAGCAACCTGTTTGGTTTTGGGTTCTGGAATCTGCAATCCATCAAGCACCATTACTGCGCCATCTCTTGCTTTAGCGGATAGTGCAGATAATAATGCTATTTTTCTTTTTCGTTTCGGTATTGAATATGAAAACTCTCTTGGTTTTTTGGCAAAAATTACGCCACCATGCCGCCACAGTGGAGAACGGATACTGCCGGCTCTTGCCCGCCCGGTGCCTTTCTGTTTCCAAGGTTTCCTGCCTGAACCTGATACTTCTGCCCTTGTTTTTGCCGAATGTGTTCCCTGACGGCGATTTGCAAGATACCAGTTAACAACCTCGTGCATCAGCGGGATATTTATCTTTGTATTAAAAACATTATCAGGAAGTGCAATACTACCAGTTTGCTCACCATTTATATTAAAAACTTTTGCTTCCATACTCATTTCTTTATCGGCTTAGCGGTTTTTGGTTTCGGTTCTATCTTTTTGATTTCTTTCTGTATAGTAACAGGTTTTGGTTTTACTTTCTTTATCGTGCTTGAAATTACAACCTGTCCGTTCTTAACGCCTGGTATAGCGCCTTTTATAAGCAATATATTTTTTTCAGGTATTGTTTTAACAATCTGAAGTTTTTGAATAGTAAGATTTTTACCACCCATCCGACCTGCCATTTTTTTTCCTTTTCTTGTTTTTTGCGGTCTCTGTGGCCCTATCGCACCTGGTGCACGCTGCTTGTCTGATTGACCATGTGTAGTAGGTCCGCCACCAAACCCATGTCGTTTCACAACACCTTGAAACCCAAGCCCTTTAGAGATACCGCGGACATCTACAAAATCGCCTGGCGAGAAAATATCGCATTTTATTGCCTGTCCGAGTTGGAATGGCTGTGTTTCGTCGGGCTTGTCTATTCTGAACTCTCTGAGTTGAGCAAACATCTGCTGAGTGTTTGATTTTTTGATATGTCCAAGAACTGGCTTTGTAATTTTTCTTTCTTTCGCAGTTCCATAGCCAACTTGGATTGCATTGTATCCATCAGTTGCGACTGTTTTTATTTGTGTAACAAAACAAGGTCCTGCTGAAACAACCGTTACTGGTATCGCTTCACCATTATCTGAAAAAATCTGTGTCATTCCTATTTTTGTACCAAGTATTGTTTTCACTTAAAATAAGTGATTAAGTAATTAGGTGATTAAGTGATTAGAAAAACTAACCACATAGCCACTTATCCACTTAGCCACTGTCTCCTAGGCTTTTATCTCTACATCTACACCTGCGGGTAAATCCAGTTTCATCAATGCATCTATTGTTTGTGGTGTTGGCTGTAAAATATCTACAAGCCGTTTATGGATACGCATTTCAAACTGTTCCCGTGATTTCTTATCCGTATGTGGAGAGCGTAAAACAGTATACTTCTTGATTCTTGTTGGTAAAAGTACCGGACCTGAAATGGATGCACCAGTCCGTTTCGCAGTTTGAATCACCTCAGCGAGTGACTGGTCAAGCATCTTATGGTCATATGCTTGGAGTCGGATTCTTATTCGTTGTGATTGTGATAGTTGGTCTGTTTTCGCCACTTAAAACCAGTGATTAGCTCCCGACTTAAGTCGGGAGCTAGTGATTAAGTGATTAAGTTTTTACTAACCACTAACCACTTATCCACTTGTTTGTCACTGCCTCTATTCTATAATTTCTGAAACCACACCGGCGCCGACGGTATGCCCGCCTTCACGGATTGCGAACCGCAGTTCTTTCTCCATTGCAATTGGTGTAATCAGTTCACCGGTTATCTCAACATTATCGCCGGGCATTACCATTTCAATCCCTTTTGGTAAATTTACATCTCCGGTGACATCCGTTGTTCTGAAATAGAACTGTGGACGGTAGCCGTTAAAGAATGGTGTATGTCTGCCACCTTCTTCTTTTGTTAGAACATACACTTGCCCTTTAAATTTTTTATGTGGTGTAATTGTTGCCGGTGCTGCGATAACCTGTCCGCGTTCCACCTGGTCTTTTTCTATACCTCTTAACAGCACGCCAACATTGTCGCCTGCAACCGCTTCATCAAGTATTTTTCTGAACATCTCAACACTTGTTGCAACTGATTTTCGCGTTTCTTGTATCCCAACAATTTCTACAGCATCACCGGTTTTAATTTTTCCGCGTTCAATCCTGCCGGTTGCAACAGTTCCGCGACCGGTAATAGTGAACACATCTTCAACACTCATCAAAAACGGCTTATCAATATCCCGTTTCGGTTCCGGGATTGTTGTATCAATCGCGTCCATCAGTTTCCAGATTGATGGCTCACCGATTTCTGATTGGTCGCCCTGCATCGCTTTCAGTGCACTGCCCCGTATTACAGGTATCTTATCGCCCGGGAATTGATACTTGTTTAAGAGTTCCCGTATTTCTAATTCAACCAAATCAACCAGTTCTTTATCGTTGACAACATCTACTTTATTCAGATAGACAACGATATGCGGCACATTCACCTGACGGGCTAACAGGATATGCTCTCGGGTTTGTGGCATTGGGCCGTCTGCGGCAGAGACCACAAGAATTGCACCATCCATCTGTGCGGCACCGGTTATCATATTTTTCACATAGTCCGCGTGACCTGGGCAGTCAATATGTGCATAGTGCCGTTTCTCGGTTTGATACTCTACATGGCTGATTGCGATGGTCAGGATTTTGGTCTCATCGCGTCTGCCCTGTGATTCCGATGCCTTTGCCACTTCGTCATAACTGACGAATTTTGACAGCCCTTTCTGTTCCAGAACCTTCGTAATTGCTGCTGTCAGCAATGTTTTTCCATGGTCTACATGCCCGATTGTGCCTACATTCACATGCGGCTTTGTCCGCTCAAACTTCTGCTTCGCCATTTTCTCCTCCTCGGTAGTCGGTATTCTGTCATAACCGCTAACCTGCCTTTTACCTGACAGGATTTACAAGATTTTATTCTTTGCCACTGAATACACTGAATACACTGAAAAATGTCATTCCCGAATGTCGCTGTCGGGAATCTATTCCGTGATTCCGTGCTTCAGTGGTTAATCTTTAACCTGCCTTTAATTTATCTATAATTTTCTGAATGTTATCAGTATAATTGGTTTTTATTCTCCCAAATATTTCAAACTCCTCTTTCATAAACTATTTTACCGGTCTTGAATATAATTTCCTTGAACTCTTTATCAATATCTTCTGTAAAAACAACATCTATTTTGTACAGTCCGGCAGTATTTTCTAATTCTTCAGTATTTCTGTTGCATTTTTAATAAACCTGAAAAATGCGTGAAAACGCTGTTTTTTGACTCATAGTATTATTGATTTACCGACGACTAATATGTATAATAATCGGGAAAAAATAAGTCCTGCACAACCTTCACTAATAGTGAAACTTC
>JBFLWK010000114.1 GCA_040757695.1 Elusimicrobiota bacterium | reverse complement strand
TGACTTAACTATTCATAGGAATTGTTCAGGTTTCTTGTGCATCCCTGTTTTACAGGGTTATTCCATTTTTGTCAATGAACAATATGTTTCAACATTTATTAGCAAAAATTTGCCAAACTACAGTAATATATTAAAGCAAATTTTTTCAGCCAAGTCAACTAATTTTTTTGTTTTTGTAATTGATTCTGTTTCTGAATATATTCTCAAAACCGGCTCGGTACCCGACGGCCGAAGCAAGAGCCAGTTGCCATCTTCAAAAATTATCTTTGTACCATCGTAAGACCTTACTTCTTTTATTGGAAACGCGAATTGTCGCGAATTAACATCCGAATTATTACAAATTTTTTGTTCAATATCCTTAATAAAAATTTTTTTGTCAATAGGTTTCAAAAGTTTTATATCCCTCCTTAAAAAATATGACTTCCCAAATCGTTTTTGTAAATTATCTACAAGTAACGATAGTTTCTTTTTGGTTTTTTGTAGCATCTCATAAATCAAAAGTGCGTTTAAGATACCATCGCGTTCAAGAAGCCCACCCGTAAAACCGTAACCGCCGGATTCTTCACCACCAAGCAAAACATCCTCATTCAACATTTTTTCACAAACATATTTAAACCCGACGGGCACTTCTTCAAATGGTAGTGAAAACTTTTTTGCAATTCTTTCCGATAAATAGCCAAGCGAAATTGTCTGGACAACCTTGCCTTTTATTTTTTTGTATTCTGTAAGATACAGCAGAATCAACGGAAAAACAATATGTGGTGGCAGATACCTGCCTTTATCATCTATAACACCCAATCGGTCGGCATCACCATCAAAAGCAAAGCCTACATCTGCACTGTTTTTTACAACCACCTTTTTTAATTCAGCAAGATTTTCTTCTATTGGCTCAGGATTCATATTTGAAAATAATGGTTCTCGGTAATTATGTATTGAAATAATTTTTTTCTCGTTTTTAAGTAATTGCTCAAAAATACCAGAGCCACTACCGTGCATAGAATCAATTACAACTTTCATTCGGTTCAATTTTGCTGAAGGGTTCAATTTGACAACTGATCTAAGATATTCTTTGTAATCGGTTAGAATATCAACTGTTTCTATTTTATCACTGCCAGTTTTTACATCAGTTTTGTAAAGATTTTGCGAAATCGTATCAACAACTTTTTCGGATACTGACCCACCATAATGCATTTTAAGTTTCAGCCCATTCCAGATGGGCGGGTTATGGCTTGCAGTAAGCATCACGCCAAGACAATCATATTTTTTACAGGCAAATGAAACCGATGGTGAGGTTACAGATGTTTGTGAAATTATAACATTGATTTTGTTTCCAGCAAACACCTTGGCAACTTCTTGTGCAAATTTTTCAGAGAGGAACCGATTATCGTAACCAATAACTACAGATGAGAGATGGGAGATAGGCGATTGGAGTAAAGAATTTTTATCTCCTATCCCATATCTGCTATCTCCTATCTGTTTTAAATAGTCTGCAATTGCTTGTGTGACGATACGGACATTCTCAAAAGTAAAATCTTTTGCAATAATACCACGCCAGCCATCAGTACCGAAACAAATTGTTCTTATGTTCTTGTGTTCCTGTGTTCTTGTGTTAACGGCCATAATCATCTTCTAACCGAACTACATCCCGAACCTGTGGTGTTGAGACCTCAATCAATGTGACATCACAAAATTTTGCGAACATCCGATGAGTTTTTTTATGCGGTATGACAATTACCGTTCCTTCGTTCATTATTTTCTTGCTATTGCCAAATTCCATTATGTATCTACCTTTGAGCGTATAGAGTGTTTCGTGTTTTATCCTGTGATACTGTTTGCTCAACCGATGTCCTTTTTTGATAAAAAGCAGTTTGCCAACATATTTTTTTGTATGCGCAAACCAGACCTCTTTTCCCCATGGTTTTTTTACAATCTTCATAATCACTGATTACCACAGATTTACATTGCAGATTACCGCTGATAAATCTGCGGACATCTCTGTTTTATATCTGCAACATCTGCGTTTATCATAGTTTGCTGTGCTTTCTTATCAGTGTCTTATCACCGATAGCACAACCCGCTGTAAGATACGCATTCGCTTCTATAATACAATTTTTGCCGACAACCGATTTTTCAATTCTGCTATTTTTGTTTACTGCCGTTTTATCCAGAATTATGCAATCGGAAAGGAAACAACCGTTCCCGATTTTGACATTGTTTCCTATACAAACATTACCTGAAATTGTTGTGTTGCTTTTAATTACGGAGTTGGAGCCGATAACCAACCGGCCGAAAATTCTGACATTTTTGTCAACCCGTGATTCTTTGCTGATTACATTTTTTTTCATACTGCCTATCAAATCATAATGAACCTGGAGATATTTATCCGTAGTGCCTATATCAATCCAATAACCTGAATAGACATATCCATAAAACGGAATTTTTTTGCTCAGCAGTTTTGGAAAAAGTTCGCGTTCTACCGAACAAACAGTATTTTTTTCCATCTCATCAAAAATCGGTGGTTCTAAAATGTATGTGCCCGCATTGATTGTATCACAGGTTATTTGGTTTAATGACGGTTTTTCTAAAAACTGGACAATCTGGCCTGTTTTTGTGGTTTCAACCAGCCCGAAACTTGACGGGTCCTGAACATGCACTAATGAAACAGTTGCTTTTGACTTTCTTGATTTATGGAATTCAAGCATTTTTGACAGATTGAGGTCAGTAAGTACATCACCATTAAATACAAACACCGGGCAGTCCACAAACTTTTGGGCATTTTTGATAGCGCCACCAGTCCCAAGTGGTTTTTCTTCAATCGCATACAAAATTTTTACACCAAACTTTTTGCCATCACCAAAGTATTTTTTGAATTCCGATGGTAAATATGCCATACATAATATAATCTCGTTGATACCATATTTTTTGATATGTTCTATTTGATACAAAAGAAACGGCTTATTAAGCACCGGTAAAAGCGGTTTAGGCGTATTACAGGTTAGAGGTCTCAATCGTGTCCCAAGCCCACCAATCAAAATGATTGCTTTCATATTGTCGCTTCATTCCTTTTACCCGAATAACACATCACGAATGTTATCACGAATTATTACGAATAAAACCTTGCCAGTATTCGCGTTCATTCGTGATGTTTGCCTTTATTCGTATGCCTTTATTCGTGTTTTAAAATATTCAAATGTTCTTTTCAGCCCTTCTGTAAAATCTACTTTCGCAGACCAGCCAAGCACTTTTTTTGCTTTCTTAACATCTAACGAGCTTTTGAAAAGCTCGCCAGTTCTTGGCGGCTTATAAACCGGTTTTTTAGAGTATTTTGTTATTTTTGCTAACTCGTAAAAAAGTTGATTTACCGAGTTTGTTGTACCTCTTCCTATATTAAAAATCGCATTTTCGCCTTTTTTGAGTGCTATTAAATTAACATCAACAATATCAGATACAAAAATATAATCACGCAACTGTTCTCCATCACCAAAGATATTTATTTCACTGTTTGATAAAATCCGGTTGATAAAAATTGCTACAACACCTGCCTCACCATGCGGGTCCTGACGGGGTCCATAGACATTCCCGTAACGGAGTGCGACATATTTAAGCCCGTAGGTTTTGGCATAATAATTCAGATAGTATTCCGTAATGCGCTTTGTAATTCCGTACGGAGAAAGTGGCTGTGGAATCTTTTTTTCTGACGGCGCAATTTTTCCGCACTCGCCGTACATAACCCCGCCTGAAGACGCAAAAACGAATTTTTTAACCCTGTTTCTAACGGAATTTTCCAGAAGATTTATGGTGCCTATAACATTCGTTTTTGCATCAAATACCGGGTCTGCAATAGATTTGCGAACATCAATTTGGGCTGCGTGATGATTTACAATATCAGGTTTTTCGGTCTCAAAAATCTGTGTAATCTTTTTGGTATCTGTGATATCTGCGAGATAAAATTTCGCTTTCGGATTCAAGTTTTCTTTTTTGCCTGTTGATAAATTATCCACAATAGCAACACTGTACCCTGCATTGATATATGCATCAACTATATTTGAGCCGATAAACCCCGCCCCGCCAGTAATTAAAATTTTCATATCTGAAAATTTTACTAACATGCTCCTTTTTGAGACAGAATTACCTGAATCGTTTTTGCCATTATCCTTAAATCCAAAGCAACCGACCAATTCTCAAGATAATAAATATCCAGCCGAATCATCTCTTCATATGAGATATCGCTTCTGCCGGAAACCTGCCAGAGCCCTGTGATACCTGGAAGGACTTTCAGTCGCCGTTTGGCAATATCATCATAATGGTCTGCTTCCCACAAAACCTGAGGACGCGGTCCTACGATTGACATCTCACCTTTTAACACATTTATAAACTGCGGTATCTCGTCAATAGAATATCGTCTTAAGAATCTGCCTATTTTTGTAATTCGCGGGTCGTTTTTTAACTTAAAAACCGGACCTTTTCGTTCAGAAAGATGTTTTAGACTATCTAACATTTTATCAGCATGTTCAACCATTGTTCTGAATTTTATAAAATCAAAATCTCTGCCTCGCAGTCCTCTTCGTTTATGTCTGTAAAAAACAGGTCCGCTATCTTCAAGTTTTATGAGGAGTGCTATTAACAAGAGTGAATACACTGTAAAAACAAGAACAAGTATTGAAATAACTACATCCATTAACCGTTTAATATAAAAGTTCCAGCCGTAAAGTGAGATCGCTTTCAGCCGAAAAACTGGCAGTCCTAAAAACTCGTCAATCACCACCTCACCAAGCGCCAACTCCAGAATATCAGGCACGAACCTGAAATCAACACCTAAATCCTCGCAGATGTTTGAAATCCTGATGGTTTCTTTATGTGCGGTATGGCTCTGTGAAAAAATAACTTCGTTTATATTGTAATTATTGATAAAATTTTTAAGATGTTCTTCATCGGTAAAATGTGAATAGTGAACTTCAAAACCTTTTCTGTGTTTTAGGATTTTTTTTATATCGTCTGCTATTTTGCCACTACCTAACACAAGAATCTTATGTGTGCCGAGCAAAAGATTGCTGACATAGATGTTAACGAATCTGACAATCTCGTGGAATAAAAATATCATTATTACATTTATAGTAAACGCAATCGCAAGCATTATTCTAGAAAATGTGAATTCACGATACAGAAATGTCAGTGCTGAAATAACAACAGTCCCCAAAAATACACCTTTAAGAATCTTCAGGAATTCACCGACGGTATCTATTCGTCGTTCAGCATAAAAGCCTGTATAAACAAAAATCAAAATCCATAAAAAAATTACAACAAGGATTGCATTATGATAGATGCTGAAATCCGGTGTGCCATGAATAACAGGTATTAATCCTGAATAAAACCTTATCCAATATGAAAAAACAAACGAGAAATAGACTGCTATAATATCAGCAACAAATAAAGCAACTGGAAATATTATTTTTCTCAATTTTGTTTTCATATAGTGCTCTGTTAACTAAATAAATGTATGATTTCACAGATAGGCACAGATGAAATGCTACAAGATAAGCACAGATTTTGTGTATATCTGTGCTCATCTGTTTCTTCTAATCTGTGTTAATCTGTGTTGATGCAACTATTATTTACTGTAGTTTGGCAAATTTCCCATTTCTCTAATGAGAAATAGGGTGGTCTGATTCATCAGACACGCTTGCTAATAAATGCTGAGACATATTATAAAGGAACCTATAAAAAATTGACGTGAA
>JBFLWK010000113.1 GCA_040757695.1 Elusimicrobiota bacterium | reverse complement strand
CCCCCCCCCCCCGAAAAATTTAGAGTTACTAACAGAGGCAACATCTATGGATTCCCGATAGAACCATTCGGGAATGACAGGCGACTGAGACACAATAACACAACTGTTAACCATTTCTTTAACCTCTGGCAAAAGTATAACAAAAAATATACATTCTGTCAAGCACTTTTTTGATTTGGAAAAAAATTCTTTTTTGAATTAGCCATATCTTTACTTCAATCGTCTTCAAGAAATGCTGTTAAAAAATGCTACAAAAAACAAAGAACTATAAAAAACGATTCAATTTCCGGACATTGGTTTATGAATTCTGTATCTTCCTTCAGTAAGAACAACCAAAAGTCCCGGTTCTCGTTCAAAATCTTTTTTGACTTCGGAAATGACGGATATCAATTCCTTTATAATTCTATTGGACGCGCCAACGAATTTTCTGTTAACGACTGTTTCTACATCGTGTCCATTTTTAATTAGTTCGTCAATGAGTGTAATATGAATATTTTCATCTGCCAAAATTCTACTCATTTAACGGTAATAACAGGGTATACTTCGTCGCCCTGTAATTCTTTTGCCGCATATTCTATCGCTGATAAAACACCTTTGCGGGTTAGATGTGGATGACCTTTAAGAATATCTTCTACCGACATACCGGATGCGATACATTGAAGAATAAATGCCACAGAAACTCTTGTTCCTTTGATGACAGGTTTTCCGGAAAGTATTTCAGGTTTAGATTCAATTAAATTAATTGTATTAGCCATAAATAATCCTCCTGCTTAAAGTATAACAAAAAATCTGCTTTCTGTCAAGCACTTTTGCTTGAACCTGTTTTTTTTACATTCGGGCAGATGGTGTTGAATGGGCAATAATTGCAGGAACGATACTGTGGTGCTGGCTCAAATTTTTCAGCTTGAATGCCGGCGGCAGTTATATTAATAATCTCTTTAATTCTGTTCATCATTTTTTCGTCTGGTGCTGTTGAACCGACGACGCCTGTTTCAACAAAATGCAATTCTACTTTTTGAGGCAGGACACCATACAAGGCATTCCACGCCAGTGCATAGATAGCGAGTTGTGTACTTTTTTTAGCGCGCTCGTCTGCCTCTTGTTTATCCGAGATATCGGATGTCTTAAAATCAATAATTATAGCACCTTTTTTTGTAATATCTACTCTGTCAAACCTGCCGATGATGATATTTCCTTCGGAATTGAATTTGAATTTTTTTTCAATATATTTAGGGACTATTTTTGTTTTCTGTTCACGGTAAAAAAAATTTCGGATTGTTTCTCTGCCTGTTTCCAATCGTTGTTCTTCGTGTTCTCGTGATAAAAAACCGGCTGATTGCCAGTTTGCTTCAAATTTTTTCAAGAGTTCTTCCAGTGTTACTAATTTTTTAGTTATTTTTCGTTTGTAATAGAATTGGATTGTTTTGTGCATTGCATTTCCATAGACGATGGTATGGTTTGCCATTACTGGAATTTTTAAGATATGGATATACTTATATTTTAACGGGCAGGTGAGATAGTCATCTATCTGGAAATGGCTTAGTATCAGTGGCGTAGTATATGTTAAGCGAGTTTTAATTTTTACATTTTCAACTACTGCATTTTTTTTGAGTGCTTCTATTGGCTGCAATTTTTGGGCTGCAATTTTTGTAGCAGGAAGCGACAATGTCTCATATACGAACTGGCTTATTTTTCGTTCTCGTGCGCCACCGTAATCACCTGCTGATGTAATATAGAGTTGCTGTTTTGCTCGTGTTAATCCGACATAAAAAAGTCGGCGTTCTTCCTGTAGATGAAAATCGCCTGATGGCAAAATATCTTTAATCAGCGACTCCGGAATTGCAATATGTTCCTGTCGGCGGCGAACCGGGAATTTACCTTGAACAGCTGCGACAAGAAATACAACAGGAAACTCAAGTCCTTTTGCTTTATGGATTGTTAAGATATTTACCGCATCGGTTTCCGTATTTGGTTCTGCAGTTGCTGGATTACTGCCTGCGTCAATAAGTGTTGTGAGATGCTGTATAAAAAACTGGAGTTTATCATGTTGTGAAATTTCAGCAAATTTTTTTATTATTTCAAAAAAAAGCGCGATATTAGAAACCTGCTCATTTTTCTCGCCTGTTTTTTCTTCAACCAGTTTTTTAAGCCAGCCGGTTTCCTGGATAAACTTGTATAGCACCTGACCGGTTGAAAGTTCACGAGATAGTTCAATATACTTTTTTATATCGTCAATAATTTTTCTGGCAATTTGTATACCAATATTACTTATATCCTGTATATCGGCACTTGACAGCATTTTATACAACGCATTTTTTTGCTGTGTTGCTGTATTCATATAAATAGTTAAATCAGCCATCGGCATATTATAGACATCAGATGCTGCGAGATAGAATAGTGCGACATTATCAGCGGGCTCAGCAATGACTTTCAGAAACGATATTAAAACTTTTATTTCCTGCCGAGTATAAAGCCCGCTACCGCCTGAAAAATGCCATGGTATATCTTTCATATTTAACGATTTTATGAATGGTTCTGCGTCGTTATTAGAACGAACAAGAATCGCAAAATCTTTATAAAGCAACGCAGATTCACGCGGATTAGAACGCGGATTTACGCAGATAAATTCTTCAATTTTTTCGGCAACAAAATCTGCCTCTGCTGAAACGGTATCAAAATGGTGATGAGAAACGACGTTCTTGAGTTCTTGAGTTCTTGAGTTCTTATGTTTTCTGACACTGATAAGTTTTTTGTTGATTTTATTTTTTACTTCAAGTCGGTCAGGATTATTATATTTTATCAATGTATATGCGGTATCAAGAATCTGCTGAACAGAGCGATAATTTTTGGTAAGCACGACTTGTTTTGCGTTTGGATATGTTCTTTTGAAATTCAAGATATTTGAGATTGCTGCGCCACGGAACTTGTAAATTGATTGGTCATCATCACCGACGACAGTTATATTTTTTTCTTTATTCAAAAGCAGTTTCAGTAACTGGAATTGCGAATAATTAGTATCCTGAAATTCATCTACAAGAATGTATTTAAATTTTTCGCGATATTTTTTTAACACTGCAGGATGGTCTCTAAAAAGTTTGAGTGTAAGCCATACCTGGTCGCTGAAATCAATCACACCTGCTTTTATTTTTAGTTCCTCATATTTTTTGTAAATGTCTGATAGTTCTTTCTGTATCACAAATTCTTCTTTCAGTGCATCATCTTTTGGATTTTCACGGACGACATTTTCTAACAGTTGGACATAATCTGCGTATTCTTCACAGGCAACATCTTCGTCTTTTAGTCGGGTAAACAAAAACAGAATTGATTCTATATGTTTCAATGGATTCCCAAGCGGTCTAAATTTGTCCATTGGGAATTCAAACAGATGCTCTCTAAAAAAAACTATCTGCTGCGGTTCTGCCATAACCTTGAAATCGGTTGTTAGCCCTAAAAAAAGTCCATCATCCTCTAAAACACTGTTCCCAAATGAATGAAATGTAGAAATCCAGACATCTGCGAACCCGTAAGGCACAAGCATATCAACTCGTTCTTGCATTTCGGTAGCGGCTTTCTCGGTAAAGGTGAGCGCTAGTATCTCTTCCGGTTTCGCTTTTTTCTGTGAGATAAGGTAAGCAATACGGTTGGCGATAACGGTTGTTTTTCCTGTGCCAGCACCTGCGACAATCAGAAGTGGACCTCTGTGATGTTCAATTGCTTTTTTCTGTTCAGGATTAGGCTGCATTTTTTTTAGCCACTGAATGCACTGAAATCACTGAGTCTTTTATTTGACAGGATTAACAGGATTTTAATTAAAGTTTTATCCTGTAAATCCTGTCAGAGTCTTTTATTTTTATTCAGTCGGTATATTGAACTCTTTTAGTTCTGTGATTCTTTTTTCAGTTGCGCCTGCGGACTGCGTGGTTAATATCTTTCCTACTTCAGGTGCATAATACTCATTTGAATACGACGCTGTTCCGACTAACTGCTTTTTTATTTTTATACAATTAGTGAATTTACCAACGAGCACTGTTACCGTTTCATTTTTTGAGACAACAGTATATTTTACATTCCCAACTGGCCACTCTTTGTTGTTTTCAATCGGTAGAAGTAGCAGTGTAGCAATCAGTTTCCCATTTTTAGCCGTCTCGTAGATACCGTTTTTTGTTTTCTTAAAGTATTTCCTGAAACTGCTGACAGAACTTCCTTTTGTATAAAGATTCCGTGTCATTTCACAGGTCTCTCCATCAACTGCTACAATTTCGTTTTTTGCAGTCATATATCTGCCGAAAGTATCTGAATCTACTTCTATCCATTTTGAATTCTTTATCAATGGAAAATAGTCAACAACACCTTCTTCGAGCATTGCCTCTGCAGCATAGTTTGCCCATTCAGTTGTAGAATAATTATTTATTACTTGGCGGTAGTACTTTTTTGCTGCCGGGATATTTTCAAGATTTTGCTGATAGATTCTGGCAATCTTGTAAAGTGCTTCCGGTATTCTCGGGTTATCAGGTTTTTTTTCAACTATTAACTGATACTTTGTTATTGCATCTACAAATTTCCCGTTTTCTTTTAATTTCTCGGCAGTTTTGAACTGGTAATCAATACCACAGCCGGTAAAAAGGCAGGTAAAAGGTAAAAGGTAAAAGGTAAAAGGTAAAAGATTCTTGAGTTTCATTTATTTCCTTTTTTGAGATATAAAAAAACGACAAGTGAGATTCCGACGGTATCAACCAGCACATCCCAGACAGAGCCGCACCTGTTTTTTATAAGTGATTGGTGATATTCGTCGCTTACGGCATACAAAAATGAAATCACAGCCGGCCAGAAAATCAAAAATACAAACGGTAGACGAAACGATTTCCTGAATGCCCTGACAAGAAGAATCGCCAGAATAAAATACTCGGTGATATGCGCACCTTTACGCAAGATTAAATCCCAAACTCCAAGACCTGTTTTTAGTCCTGGAATATCAGAAAGATAATAAATAATATAGCCCCAGACAAAAACTGGAAGCCACAGTTTAACAAATTTCATTTCTATTTTACCTTCTCTCTTATCATAAATCGCCCAGCATACAAATCTTTTTTGATGTAATTTTTATAAAATACACCCTTGCTTATATTCTTTTTTTTACACTCTTCACAAACCAACTTATTTGGACAACCAGTATCCTTACCACAATTCAAACATCTGCTAATGATTTTACTCTTCATATTTTATCACCTCCATAGGTTGACACAGCAAAATTTCTTTATAGCTGAATTTTACATTTATTTCATTTACACCAATCATAGTTTCTATTCTTACTATATGCTTAAAATTATAACTTACCAGAGCATCCATTGAATAAAAAGTCGCAATAGCAATATGTTCTGCATCTTCTTCAAAGTGTCTCGGTATGATTTTCTTCTCCAAATATTTTTCTCGCAAAGTAAAAATTTCCTTCTCGTTATTTGTTTTTATTATTGTTAAATTACTAGTTTCAATTTTTTTTGATAAAAGCTCATAAATCCACACAGGTGATTGTTCTATTTCCTTTATTGTAAGATATGATATAAAACCATCGAAAATATTTTTTCTTATCATTTCCAATAATTTATTTGCTTCTTTACATTTTTCTATCTCTTTTGTATTAACAGAAAAACCGATGATTGTAGAATCTAAGTAAACTTTTAATTTTTGTTGAGTAGACATCTTTATAACCTCCTTGTGGTGACAGCCCTATCGGGCTGTCGTGCCCCTCGCAGAACCGTGCTTGCAGATTGCCCACACACGGCTCTTCAATAACACTTCCTCA
>JBFLWK010000112.1 GCA_040757695.1 Elusimicrobiota bacterium | reverse complement strand
AGTAGCTGGTGTAGTAACAGCTGGTGTAGTAACAGCAGCGCCGGAAGATGATATTTTAACAATCAGCAGATCCTTATCAGAACCAGTTCCACTTGACCTGCCAACTGCGTAGAGGTAACCATCACCACCATTGATTATTTTATGTCCTTCATCATCTCTTCCTTGATTGAATGTCTCAACAGAACTCTGTTTCAAAGTTCCTGAAGAATCGTATATCCATAGTGCAAAGTCAGTATCAGTACAGGCAGTTATTGCATCACGGTCTATGACACCTACAATATACAACAAGCCATCAGGACCGAATGCAGCAGAAACCATACTGTCTTTAGTATTCCCGGAGTTCGTATATATCTTTGGAAACCCTGCCTGCAAATTACCAGAAGTATCATATTTATATACAGCAGCATCAGATATAGCATCACCAGGTGATGTATGTCCTACCAGATACAAATAACCATCACTTCCTTGTGTTATTCCAAATGGTGCATCTTCTACTGTTCCTGAATAGTATTTTGGGAAACCTGCCTGTAAATTACCTGAAGTATCATATTTCCATAATACCACATCTTCATTATCTTCAGCAGTTGGATAATAGTATCCGCCGCAGTATATATATCCATCCGCACCTTGAATTATTGAATATCCCAAATCGCCAAAGACACCGCCACCGCCATCCCATAATTTTGGAAACCCGCTAGCTAAATTACCAGAAGTATCATATTTCCAGAGTGCAAAATCAAACATAGATGGTATAATACCATACATCGTTGCTTTAGGTGTAGAAAAACCAACAATATAAAGATTGTCATCTGTTCCAGCGCCTTGAATCATTCTTACCGCAAAATCAGCACCACCGCAGTCGTAAAATTTTGGGTATCCTGATTGCAAAGTACCATCTTTACTGTATTTCCATAATGCTAAATTTTCAACACCAATACCGCTGGAAGAATAGCCCACTAAATACAGGTATCCATCTTTACCTTCAAGAATATCTATAGCGCAATCTTCGCCAGAGCCGCTATCCCACGATTTCGGGAAACCGGCTTGCAGATTCCCATCTTTATCAAACTTCCACAGTGCGATATCTGCTTTACCTGATGTATCCGGCTCTATATTCCCACATACATATAAATATCCATCAGAGCCGATAATTGCGCTTGCACCGCCTTCGCCATACCCGGAACCTCTATCATATGTCTTTATCCATTTGAAACTACCCGTTGCAGTATGCGCTGTAGTTGTCCACGATGCTGGCGGTAACGCTACATCAGGTGCATCTTTAAGTTCTGATGTTGGTGCGCCAGTAGCGGCTGCGAGGTTCACATCATAACTGACAAAATAGTAAGTGTAATCGTATCCGGCTGATAGTGCAGTTGAATATGTATACAATTTACCATCAGTATAAGTAGTATCGCCGGGGTCAACCGCAGTCATTGTAAACGGACTACCGGAAATCCCGGTCCCACCTTTCAGAATAACTACTGAGATGGTTGAAGGTGCATCATTATCAGCGTCTGTATATTTCACACGGAATGTATATGTATTTGTAGATACACCTGTTTCAGGGTCAAGCCCATCAGAAACATAATTCGCTTCACCCGTCCAGGAAAGTGTTGGAGAATAATTAACCTGTGTTGGTGTGTTTCTATCTGTTGTATCACCAAGCCCTAATTGACCATAGACATTATATCCCCAAGCCCAGAGTGTGCCATCCGCCTTGATTGCTATTGTGTGATACCCACCACCGGAAACAGATGACCAGTTGGTTAAAGTTCCCACCTGTGTTGGTGTATTTCTATCTATTCCATCGTCATATGAAATCCAATTACCCCCTGAATTACCAAGCCCTAATTCACCATAGTAGTTATCTCCCCAAGCCCAGAGTGTGCCATCCGTCTTGATTGCTATTGTGTGATGCACACCACTTGAAACAGATGACCAGTTGGTTGCACTGCCTACCTGTGTTGGTGTATTCATTTGTATTGTAGTTCCAAGCCCTAATTGACCATACTCATTCAATCCCCAAGACCAGAGTGTGCCATCGGTCTTGATTGCTATTGTGTGATACCCACCACCGGAAACAGATGACCAGTTGGTTGCACTGCCTACCTGTGTTGGTGTGTTCATCTGTATTGTAGTTCCCAGCCCTAATTGACCACAGTTGTTCCATCCCCAAGCCCAGAGTGTGCCATCCGTCTTGATTGCTATTGTGTTTTCCCTGCCACAGGAAACAGATGACCAGTTGGTTAAAGTTCCTACCTGTGTTGGTGTGTTCATTTGTATTGTAGTTCCAAGCCCTAATTGACCAGAGTAGTTACATCCCCAAGCCCAGAGTGTGCCATCTGTCTTGATTGCTATTGTGTGATTACCGCCACAGGAAACAGATGACCAGTTGGTTGCACTGTCTATCTGTGTTGGTGTATTCATTTGTATTGTAGTTCCAAGCCCTAATTGACTATAGCCGTTATCTCCCCAAGCCCAGAGTGTGCTATCCGTCTTGATTGCTATTGTGTACAACTCACCACAGGAAACAGATGACCAGTTGGTTGCACTGCCAACCTGTGTTGGTGTATTCATCTGTATTGTAGTTCCAAGCCCTAATTGACCATACTCGTTCCTTCCCCAAGCCCAGAGTGTTCCATCCGCATTGATTGCTATGGTGTGATAACCACCACAGGAAACAGATGACCAGCTGGCAGCATACAGGCAGGTGATAAGATAGAAAGATAGAAAGATGGAAAGATAGAGAGATGGAAAGGTAGAAAGGAAAACTGATAGCCATTTTTTTATGACTTTGTCCAATGTTTTGTAATCGGCAATTAATTGCCGATTACCTTGCTCATCAATAAACCTGTAAAATTTAGCCATTTTGCCCCCTTAGTAGACGGCAATTAATTGCCGTCTACAGTCTACTGCCTGGTAGGAACCTACCATTGCCTGGTAGAAACCTACCACTGCCTGGTAGGAACCTACCACTGCCTGGTAGAAACCTACCACTGCCTGGTAGAAACCTACCACTGCCTGGTAGGAACCTACCACTGCCTGGTAGAAACCTACCACTGCCTGGTAGAAACCTACCACTGTCCGGTAGAAACCTATTTCTGCCTGGTAGAAACCTACCTCTACCGATTAGAAGCCAACCATTTTTTAAGCGGTTTTACGCGGACCTTTTCTGCCACCGCTTTTCCACGATTTTAACCCGAAATCCTCAAGTTTATCGTTTTTCTTGCCGTATTTACCATAAACGGTGCTTGTGAGCCGTGCTTCTAGCGCTACTATTTCAAAATCCTTCGGTAATGCCATACCCACCTCCATTTCTCAAAAAATAGTATAACACAAAATGTACATTCTGTCAAGTATTTTTTTTTGTTTGTGAGAGATAAATTAAAATTATTCCAAGAAGTATGCCAAGACAGATACCGTTAAAAGTTCTTAATAGTGAAACCAAAAACGGGCTATGAATATGGCAGAATGTATTTATTATTGATATCTGGCCGATAATACCGACGATAAAAAACGGTTTCCATAAAAAAGGGGGAGGAGGTGGAGGATTGTTTTTCTTGTATCTCAGATAAATTGCTAAAATCATAAACGGATGTCCGATTAAAAACTCTTTCAGTCGTGGTCTGACAAAAAATATCTTTTCTAAAATCATTCTGAAATTATCTTCCAGATAAGTGGTTGTGCCGTAATTACCGGTTCGCAGAATATAAAAGCCAACAACAAATAATAACACACCTAAAAAAATAATTTCGCCGAACAATACAGGTTTTTTCAGAAAACTTTTCAATTCGGTTTTGTATAATAAATAAATGAGGATTAGTATCGGCAATAACGATACTACTTTTATACCCCTGAATAATTCAACTCCGAGCATAAAGTTTTTTGTTGCTAAAAGCCCGGCAATCGCTGTGCCTGATAGGACTGCAAAAAGCGATAACACAACAAAAACACCAACAGTTTTTAGAATTGAGTATTTTTCTGAGAATTTTATATTGAAACCTAAAAACAGAAGCGTGCATATTGGCGAGAGCAGTGCGATAAAAAACGAGACAATTTTTGTAAATACAGCATAATTTGAAAATCTTGGGTTTATGTTTCTTGTAGCGCTTGGTGTTTCTATTCTAAAGCCAATTTCAGCAAGTGCTTTTTTTGATTGGTTTATATATTCAACTGTATTCTCTAAAGTTGATTGTGACAGGTCTAAAATAATAATTCTAACATTTCGCTCAAGTACCGCTCTTTTTATTCTATCAATATTTTTTTTGTAATCCTGCTCCCATCGGAGCTTAAAAATCCTGAAACCTGCGTCTGATTCCTGTAATATTTTTTTTACTTCTTTTTGTTTTGTAAATTCAACAATCCCAAAAGTATAATTAAAATCAGGCGAGAGTTCTCCATAAAAATCGTCGGATAGAATAACCGCAGTAACATTCGGGATTTTTGTAGGAATAAGTGAAATATTACCCTGAACAGATAAAACGATATTTAAGCCCAGTTTAGAAACAGTTGAAATTTTTTCAGGTGAACAACCAAGATATTTTTCCGGTGGTAGTTTTTTGTATTTTAGTTCATCAGTTTCGGCAAAAAAATCTTTTGCCTTTTCATCAGAAATAACAACGGTATTTATTCCAGCGGTCTTAAAATCTGCTAATTTTTCTATACCAAAAAAATCCGACACATCGTCATATTCAATAGCAAGTGCTACGGAATTATTTATTTCACTGACTATTCTGTTTTTTAGCGGTATAATGCATACACACAAAAAAAATAAAATGCAAACGGAATAGATTACCAATATCTTCTTAAACATTTAGGTTGAAGATTTTGCCTTAATCTTAATCTTAATCTTAATCTGTTTTTCTATTTTTTTATCCGAACCGTTTTTTAAGTTTCTCGCGGCTATTTTCCAAATCCTGCGGGGTTTTTATTGGAAAGAATCGTTCTTCACGGTTCACTATTATATACTCAGTTTTAAGGAATAACGAAAGGTCGCCTGCAAGCCGTTCAAACTGGACAACTTTCTTTTCGCCTATTTTTTTTTCTACATAATAAAATGGGAGTTCAAATTTTTGATTAAGTGCGGATGCCTTAAAAATATAGGTTGCAGTATTGAAAACAGAAATTGAGTCCTGATTAAAATCAGGCGGGAACTTAAACTGTTCAACGATTTCTAAATGACCGTCAACGACAGCAGGAGCGCCGCCTTTATCACCGTGATATTTTTGAGCAAGTTCTACTGTCATTTCTGTTTCTTTATCAATATGGTAGCCTAAAATTGTTTCCTCAACACTCGCACCAAGATTATCTACATTAGAATACCATAAATATTTACCACCAGTTTTAATGAAATTGGACAAATGTCCACTTTGAGAAAATGCGAAAACAAAATCGCCATGGCCTGGTCCATAATACATTTCAGTTTCTTTTTCTGAGATAAAATAACTACCGTCAGGGTTCAGCCGTTTTGCTATGAACTGATTAAAGCATTTGATACTATCTTTTAAGCCGAAATAATTATTCTTTTTTAGGTATTCAATTGTTACGGTTTCAGTTGCGAAACTGTTCATTATATATATTGGGATAGCGACACCATATTTATGGTTTACCTTTTTTAGCTGCTCAAGTTTTATCTGTAAAAAAGTTTTACCGTCATATACTTCAACAATCCCTTTCACTACACCACCAAACCTTGTTGCCATACCACCGTTGACAATCACAACACCCAATTCTCTGTTTTTGATTGTTTCTGTTCCAAGTTCGTGAAACCTTTGTTTTTCAGCAGAATCGTTTTTTAAATTG
>JBFLWK010000111.1 GCA_040757695.1 Elusimicrobiota bacterium | reverse complement strand
TTAGTGTAGTCGCAGGTTTTAACCTGCGACTAGTGCTCTGAGATTGCTTCGTCATTTCATTCCTCGCAATGACTGCACTGTTAACCATTTCTTTAACCTCTGACAAAAATATAACAAAAAATATGCAGTTTGTCAAGTGTTTTTTTTGTTTTTGTACTTTTTAGATTTTTTTTATTTTTTTATTGTAAGTAATTCCAGAATTTTTTTGCCAAACTCTTTTGCTGCCTGTGGACCTGACGCGGTGATTATATTTCCATCAACTTCTACATTTTTGCCAGTATAGAGTGCGCCTGAACTTTTCAGTTCTTCTGCTTCTGACGAAAAAACTGTTGCCTTCTTGCCTTTTAATAAGCTCCCTCTTGCTAATGTTACCGGTGCAATACAGATTGCTGCAAGAATTTTATTCTGTTTCACTGTTTCCTGTGCAATTTTATGCGCAACTGAATTGTCCCAGTATTCAGACGAACCCACACCACCAACAAAAATCACCGCATCATATCCACCACTTTTTATATCAATCTGGTCAATTGTAATATCAACTTTTTGTGTTGCACCGAGCATACCTTTTGCGGTACCTGTTGATGATGCTGCAGTTACAATCTCAATTTTTGCGTTTGTAAAAATTTCTTTAGGTTGTAAATACTCCTCATCTCTAAACCCATCTTTTGCGATAATCATCACAATTTTTTTCATTTTGGGTCTCACCCCCTTTTTTTTGGTTTTCTTTTTAGCCACCGCTTCCAAAAAAGATATTGCTAAAATAGCAACAATTACCAGCACTAAAAATCTTTTCATTTCCCTCTCCTGAACATTAGAACTTATGAACTTAAGAACGCCTTTTGCTTTGATTCTGCCGGGCCAGGACTTGAACCTGGAACGGATGGTCCAGAGCCATCTGTGTTACCATTACACTACCCGGCAATAACAACAGTTCACAAGTTCATATGTTCATAAGTTCATATGTTTGTGGTAAAAACAGCAAAATTTTAAAACATAAGAACATTAGAACTTAAGAACTTGAGAACGCCTTTTTAGTTAGTACGATGTTCTGTTTTTTTATCTTTTTCTAACTCGTCAACAAAGTTTAATTGCAAATCAGACAGTGTAGATGCGATAAGATGGTTTTCTTCCTGTGTAAGATTCCCTTTTGTTTTCTCAACAAGCATCTCAATCATATCAATAGAGATTTTTGCCTGCTCCAAATTTTTTTCAATCTTGTTTGTTAACGGATTAGCGATTTTGCCCATCTGCTGGATTGCTGCTGCTGATAGTGAAAGCACCAGACTTAAAAAGTACTCGTTTACTTTCCCGCTCTTTTCCTGTTCAGCCATTTTTATCCTCCTTAATTATTTTTGCATATACATCTTTTAAGGTAACTGTTCGGTTAAATACAATTTTTGTATCCGTAGAATCAGAGTCAACACAAAAATAGCCTAATCGTTCAAATTGGAATCGCTCACCCGGCTTTGCTGTTTTAAGAAATGGCTCTGCATAACAATTCAGCAGGACTTTCAACGAGTTTGGATTCAGCCATTTTTTAAAATCTTCGCCGTTTTCAGTATTATTCGGGTCAGGTTTTGTAAAAAGATTTTCATAAAGACGTACTTCAATCTGGATAGCATTAGCGGCAGATACCCAATGCAAAGTAGATTTCACTTTTCTTTTATCTTGCGAATCGCCTCCGCGTGTTTCCGGGTCATATCTGCAATGCAGTTCAATTATCTCGCCTGTTTTTTCATCTTTGATAATTTTTTCACAGGTGATAAAGTATGCGTATCTTAACCGAACCTCTTGCCCGGGTGACAGCCGATAGAAGTGTTTCGGTGGATTCTCTCTGAAATCATCTTGCTCAATATACAACACTTTAGAAAACGGTACTTTTCGGATGCCCATTGCTGAATTTTCTGGATTGTTCACGCAGTCCAGTTCCTCAATTTTGTTGTCAGGATAATTTGTAAGCACAACCTTCAGAGGTCGCAAAACTACCATTACCCGTTGCGCTTTTTTATTTAAGTCTTCTCTAAGACAATGTTCAAGAAAACCGATATCTACAGTGCTATCCGTTTTTGCCACACCAATTCGTTCACAAAAATTTTGGATTGATTCAGGTGTATATCCGCGTCTTCTTAAGCCCGATATTGTTGGCATTCTGGGGTCATCCCAGCCGTTTACATAACCACCTTTAACAAGTTCGTTTAATTTTCGTTTACTTAGAACTGTATAACTTAAATTCAACCTAGCAAATTCAATCTGGCGAGAATGATGAATTTCTAACTCGTTGATAAACCAATCGTATAAAGGACGGTGGTCTGCAAATTCTAAAGTACAGATTGAATGCGTAATCCCTTCAATAGAATCTGATTGACCATGTGCCCAGTCGTATGTTGGATAGATACACCATTTTGTGCCTGTTTTTGGATGTGGAACTTTTAGAATACGATACATTACTGGGTCTCGCAGGTTAATGTTTGGTGATGCCAGCCCACCCTCAATTTTTGCTCTGAGCACTTTAGAACCTTCTGGGAATTCACCTTTACGCATCTTATCAAATAACGAAAGATTTTCGTCAACAGACCGATTTCTGTACGGACTTTCTTTTCCACCTTCAGTAAATGTGCCGCGATATTCACGAACTTCGTCTGCAGTTAGGTCGCATACATATGCTTTCCCTTTTTTAATCAATTGAACAGCATACTCATAAAGTTGCACAAAATAATCTGACGCGTAATACTCCCTTCCAGCCCAGTCAAATCCCAGCCACCGAACATCTCTTTTTATTGACTCAATATATTCCGTTTCTTCTTTTGTAGGATTGGTATCATCAAATCTGAGATTACAAAGCCCACCGTATTTTTGTGCAATCCCAAAGTTCAAGCAGATAGATTTTGCATGCCCGATATGAAGATAGCCATTAGGCTCCGGCGGGAAACGTGTATGCACCTTACCGTTGTATTTGTTAGTTCTGATATCTTCATCAATAATCTCTGTAATAAAATTTAGTGACATCTTTCAAGAAATTTTGCTATTCTATTTACAACTTTTTCTTTTCCTAAAAGTTCTAAATAATGAAACAAACTCGGTCCTTCCAGCCGACCTGAAGTTGCTACACGAATTGCATGAAAAATAATGGATGTTTTGATTTTTTTCTCATCAGCAAAACTTCTAAAAAGATTTTCTAATTCTTGAGCATCATAAACTTTTATCTGTATAATTTTTTCTTTCAATTCTTTAATTAAACCAGAAATACCCTGTATTCCCAAAATTTTTTTAACTGCATCAGTATCTGTATTATACTCATCATTTAGCAGGAAATCAACGCGTTGCAAAATATCATTCAAAGTGTTAAACTTTTTTTGTTCAAGTGCGATACATTTCTGAAAAAATTCAGAATCGGTTATGCTCACTCCTTTTCGTTCTAAAAACTCAGTTGCACATTTAGCTAAATGAGCAACTGACATTTTTCTGATATACTCGCCGTTCATCCATAACAGTTTTTGGGTATCAAAAATAGCAGCAGATTTTCCACAGCGTTCAAGCGAAAATTTCTGTATAAGTTCTGCTCTCTCAAAAAGTTGCTGGCTGTCTTCAGTTGACCAGCCTAAAAGCGCAACATAATTCAGAAGTGCATCTGGCAGATAACCTTTATCTCGGTAATCTTCTACTGCGACATCACTCTGCCGTTTGCTTAATTTGGATTTATCAGGATTTAATAATAACGGAAGATGTGCAACCTGTGGTGCTGTCCAGCCGAAATATCTGTATAAAAGGATATGTTTCGGCGTTGAAGAAAGCCATTCTTCACCGCGGATAATATGCGTAATACCCATCAGATGGTCGTCTACAACATTCGCGAGATGATATGTCGGATAGCCGTCGGATTTCAAGATGATTTGGTCGTCAATCAAAGCGCCATCAAATTTTATTTCGCCACGGATAATATCTGTAAATTTTATTTCCTCCAGCGGTATTTTCATTCTTACTGTGAATGGTTTTTCTTCTGAAAGTTTATCTGATTCTATTTGTGGAATTTTTCGGCATAAACCATCATATTTAGGTGTTTGTTTTCTGGCAATTTGTATTTTTCTTGATTTTTCTAACCGTTCTGGTGTACAGAAACATCTGTAAGCATATCTTCTTTCAAGAAGATTATCAATGTAGCATTTGTAGATGTCAAGTCTCTGAGATTGAATAACTGGCTCTTCGTCATATTCAAGTCCACACCAGTTTAATATCTCTAAAAGTTTTTCAACCGCACCTTCTACATATCTGGTTTTATCTGTATCTTCAATCCGTAGTAAAAATTTTCCGTTGTTATGTCGGGCAAACAAATAATTATACAATGCGGTTCTTAATCCACCTATATGTAAAAAACCTGTCGGTGATGGAGCAAATCGGACAACGACAGTTCTTGAGTTCTTGAGTTCTCGGGTTTCAGAGTTCATCTTGTTCTTTTTATGATATTGGTAATTAACCCATTTATAAGTTTGTTCACTTTGACACTTTGAATATAAACCAATTCAAAATCCGGTTCGTTTAATTTTGATATTTCTTTTATTACATATAAATGACTTTGTGTTTCTGCTAAAGAACCACGTGCATTGTTGTAAAACTGTTTGCTTTCCTTAAATGAATATCTACCAAATCCTTCGGTAATATTTGCCATAACTGAAACAGATGACCTTTTTATTTGTTCTGTTAGTCCAAATTCTTTTTTCAGTATATCTTTCTGACATAACTGATAAATCATGCTAACCAACTTTTTTGCTTCCTGCCATACAAATAAATCTTCAAATTTTTCAATCTTACTCATATTAACTCAAAAACCAAAGAACCCAAGAACCAGAGAACGCCTTTTTAGTATATCACTTTATTTAATGGATATTCTATTATTCCTTCTGCACCGGCTCGTTTTAATTCGGGGATTATTTTTTTAACAATTTTTTCGGAAATGATTACTTCTAACGCAACCCAGCCGGGAATTGTAAGCCGCGAAATTGTTGGTCGTTTAAGTGCTGGCAGAATATCCATTACTTTAGCGATATTTTTTTCCTCAAGGTTCATTTTTAAGCCAACCATTCCTGATGCTTCAAGCGCACCTTTTAACAATATCGCTAGATTCTCAATCTTTTTTTTCTTCCAGTTGTTTTTAATAGATTTTTTATTTGCAATCAGCCGTGTTGTAGATATTAGAATCTCGTCAATAATTTTTAAGTTGTTAGCACGAAGTGACGAACCGGTTTCTGTAAGTTCAACAATAGCATCAACAAGTTGAGGTGCTTTTGCTTCTGTAGCACCCCAAGAGAATTCTACTTCTGCTTTTACTTTGTTTCTGATGAGATATTTTTTGACGATATTTACAAGTTCTGTTGCAATTCGTTTTCCGTTTAAGTCTTTTAATTTTTTAATCTTTGAAGTATTAGGTGCCGCAAGAACCCATTTCACAGGACGAAATCCACTTTTGGCATAAACAAGTTCGCAAACTTCCTTTACATCTGCGTTTGACTCGCAAATCCAGTCGTATCCAGTAATCCCACAATCAAACACACCATCTTCAACATATTTAGCCATCTCCTGTGAACGGACAAGCATAATTTCAAGTTCGTCGTCATCGCAGGATGGAAAATAAGAACGCTCCGATGCATAAATTTTTATCCCCGCTTTCCTAAAAAGCTCAAAAGTCGCCTCCTGTAAACTCCCTTTTGGCAGCCCTAATTTAAGTTGTTGAGTAGACATCTTTATAACCTCCTTGTGGTGACAGCCCTATCGGGCTGTCGTGCCCCTCGCAGAACCGTGCTTGCAGATTGCCCACACACGGCTCTTCAATAACACTTCCTCATAAAGCA
>JBFLWK010000110.1 GCA_040757695.1 Elusimicrobiota bacterium | reverse complement strand
CCGCATCCCAGCATCAGTTAGTTCGTTGCCTTATTAACTGTGGGATTTGGTGTTGGACTGGTCGCTACCCTTTATCCAGTTCGGACTTCCACCGACAAGAATTCAAGGAACTTTCTTGGCACACTCAATATTTTCTCCAATATCTCCCAAAAGTTTGGAAAGGAAATGTTGACACAGTCCTTATCTGAAATCTCTGTGTTACTATCTGCAACAAGTGATGCAACTGCTAACGACATTGCTATCCTGTGGTCTTTGTACGAACAAATGTTCGCACCTTTTAATTTTGTTGGACCTTTTATAACCAAGCCATCTTCAAGTTCTGTTATATTGGCCCCCATTTTTTTAAGTTCAGTTGCCATCGCTTTTAAACGGTCGGTCTCTTTAACACGAAGTTCTTTTGCACCTGTGATTTTTGTAGTTCCTTCCGCCTGCGTTGCCGCAACCGCAATTATTGGTATTTCATCTATAACCTTTGGTATTTCTTTTTCCTTAATCTCAGTAGATTTTAATTCGGCAGATTTTACAATTATATCAGCAACAGGTTCATTCCCAAACTCTTTTTTATTCTCAACCTTAATATCTGCACCCATCCTTTTTAAGATATCAATAATACCTGTTCTCGTCGGATTTATCCCTACATTTTTAATTTTTAATTCCGAATTCTTAACTATTAAAGTAGCGACCATAAAAAATGCTGCCCCTGAAATATCACCGGGAATAAACACATCGGACGAGTGAAGTTCCGCTATACCAGTCACTGAAGCAGTATTCTCATTCACAGAAATATCAGCACCAAAATTTTTTAACATTCTTTCAGTATGGTCACGCGATTTTTCTGGCTCATTAAAATTGGTAACACCATCGGCATAAAGCCCTGCAAACAAAACACACGACTTAACTTGAGCAGAAGATACTTTTGATACATAATCTATCGGCCTTAAATTCCCTCCCGTAATTTGTAATGGCAAAAAACCGTTATTTAGTTTAATTTTTGCACCCATTTTTGCAAGAGGGTCAGCGATCCTTCTCATCGGTCTTTTTGAGAGTGATTCATCACCAATAATTTTTGTTGTAAAGTTCTGTCCTGCAAGAATTCCCGACAAAAGCCGAACAGTTGTCCCCGAATTTCCCGCGTCTAAGATTTCTTTTGGCTCTTTTAGTTTTAACCCGTTCCCTTTTACAATAATCTCATCATTTTTTTCGGTAATATCTACGCCTAGCTTCTTAAGACAAATCATTGTTGAGATACAGTCATCCGCTTTCAGAAAATTTTTTATTGTAGAAATTCCTTCTGAAATTGCAGAAATCATCAATGCCCTGTGCGATATTGACTTGTCCGGTGCAACCTCTATTTCGCCGATAATCCTTTTCATATTTATTTCAACCGAACAAATGTTCGGCACCGAACATTTGTTCGGACATTATTTTTTACTGGTAATGCCTCTTGCCACTCTTCTGGAACTGTTTTGAGATTTCCTTTTGAAAATCAATCCTTTTTCATATAAATTTTTTAAGCGTTGATGTGCTGTTGAAACAGAAACCGCAAAATACTTTGCTACTTCTCTTACCGACGGAGGAATCCTTCTCTGTCTTAAAGATACTTTTATGAATTTAATAAGATTATCTTCCGATAGAATTCTATTATTGCATTTGGCTTCTCGTTTTATTTTTGCTTTTCTAAAATAATTTAATAACTCTTTTTTGGATTTTGCTTTTTCTATTTTTTTCAATTCATTGATAAATTTCCTAATTGTCCGCCGAACATTTGTTCGGTTATGGAAAATTATATCAGCCCACATTTCAGGGTCTGAAGATGCAATTCTCGTTGTATCTCTAAAACCATTCCCAACAAGTTCGAAATTATCAACAGAATTTACAAGAGAAAATGCAACTATATGGGGAAGATGGCTTGTAGAAGAAAGAATTTTATCATGTTTCTCTGCAGACATAATTTTTACCTTTGCACCCATTTTCTTCCAAAGGTTTTTAATAATATCCAAGGCATTTTTTTTTGTTTTTGTAGTCGGCGTTAAAATAACAACTGCATTTTTGAAAAGTTCTTTTGAAGCATACTTCACAGAGGTTTTTTCCGAGCCAGCAATCGGATGACCACCGATAAAGACAGGAGATAGGGAAGAGGGAATAGGGAATAGAAAATTCTCTACTTTTTTAACAATTGGTGTTTTCACGCTACCCACATCTGTAATAATTGCTCCTTTTTTGCAAAATGGAATTATCTTTTTCACCGTATCAGCAATCAAGCTGACAGGCAAGCAAACAAAAATTATATCTGCATCTTTTACACCTTCCCTAAAATTAGTCGTAATTTTATCAACTGCACCAAGTTTTTTAGCAATTTTCAGCCGTTCAATATTTCTTCCTATACCAGTAACATTTTGAATTTTTAATTTTGAATCTTTAATTGCAAGCCCTATTGACCCGCCAATAAGCCCAACCCCAATTATCGCAATAATCATATTTTTCTTCCAACTGCCTCGGCAACAGGTCTTAATTCTTTCATCAGTTTCTCAAATTGTTCAGGTAAAAGCGATTGAGGACCATCAGAAAGTGCATCTTCCGGTTTGTTATGAATCTCTATCATAAGTCCGTCAGCACCGCAGGCAATTGCTGCTTTACACATCGCAGGTACATAATCACGAATACCAACCCCGTGTGAAGGGTCAACAATTACAGGAAGATGTGAAAGTTTTTTTATCACGGGAATTGCGTTCAAATCAAGTGTGAACCTCGTTGCTGTCTCAAATGTTCTAATGCCTCTTTCACACAGAATTACATCTGGATTTCCATTGGATAATATATACTCTGCAGCCATTAAAAACTCTTCAATCGTTGACGAGAAACCTCTTTTTAGAAGAACCGGTTTTTTCAATTTACCTGCCGCTTTAAGCAGATCAAAGTTCTGCATATTTCTTGCACCCACCTGAACTATATCCACGTATTTGTTCACAATATCAACCTGTTCTGGATTCATCGCTTCACTGATAACCGGAAGCCCTGTAATTTTTTTTATCTCTCTTAAATATTTTAATCCCTTTTCTCCAAGTCCCTGAAAAGCATATGGAGAAGTTCTTGGCTTAAATGCTCCTCCCCTTATCATATCCGCACCTGCATTTCTCACGACATTGGCAATCTCAGTCAGTCGCTCTTTCGATTCAATAGAACAGGGTCCCGCGATTATCAGAATTTTTTCAGAACCAATCTCTAAATTGTCAATTTTAATAACAGTATTTTCCTTTTTCAATTCCCTGCTTACAAGTTTATACGGTTTTGAAATTGGTGTAACAAATGCGACGGTATTCATCGCCTCAAAAATATCTTTTTTCAATATGGCATTGGGACCTATAACGCCTATAAGGGTCAGTTCCTTTCCCTCGGAAATATGCGACTTAAAACCCAACTCTTTTATTTTTTTACAAATTATTTCAATATCCTTCTTCGTCGCTGTTTTTTTTAATGTCAAAATCATCTATTATCGTCCCCCTTATAACATTTTCTAAATGTTTTGTCTATTTTTTCTATTTCGGATTTCTTAAACTTTGACCCCATTAAATTCCACCATACTCGTTCATTTATATATTCGTCTTGCAAAAGTTTAATAATTATTCTTTTTTTAGTCAGTTTCTTTTTCATCTCTCTATCTCCCAATAAGCAAAATTTCTTCCGAATGATTATTGCTTAAAGCATATCTATATCCAATTCGTCTTATCGCAACATCTGATTTATATTTTTTCAACAACCATTCCAATTCATCAATGGATGGAATACCGTCAGAACGATAAGAAACCACTAGAATACTATCACTGAATTTTTTAAATAGTTTATCAAAAGCACTGTAAATTTCGTTTTTATCAATCCATGGATTAGTTTGTTTTTTTAATTTCATATGTTTTGTGTGATAATCAATCATTTCTGCCCATTTATCATAATGAACTAATCCTTCTAAAAAGTGGTAAAATCCAAGATAATCAACTGCGACTCCATTCTTTGAAATATAAGGAGTATCAATATAAACCAAGTCAAAATCACCGTCAACATCAAAAATATCCAAGTTAAGTGCTTTATTTTGTTGGCTATTTGAAAAAATGGAACGATTGACTTCTCCTACAAAATTTCTAAAATGTATTTCAAATGGAGTATCCCAGGTTGTTTTATTGCCAAAATTTCTTTCCACATCAGAAAATCTCAAGTATAAATTTTTACGATGGAAGAGGTTAAAAGGTCTCTTTATAATACAAGATTGGAAAAGGGCAAAATATGCCATTGCTTTTTTATAAAGATTGTCAAGATGTTCAATGTTAGTAGCCACTGTATCTATCCACCTGTTTTCTTCATCGGTAAAATAGATATCTTTGAAAGTATCCTGTATAAAAGTTGGATATTTTATTTCTGGATGTTCAGTAATTAAAGACTCTATATCTCTATCATTAAGTATTACAGAATCATTTTCAATCAATGCTGTGCCAATATACCAATTAAACTTTAGCACATCGTTATAAATAACTCTTTTTCCTTTCTGCTTGAGCATATAACCAACACATCCTGTGCCACCAAAAGCATCAAGTATAGTTTGAAATTCTATCTCTTTGATGTTTTCCCAAATCCAGTCTAAAATTTTTAATTTACTACCTTGAAATCTGGTAGATGGAAAAAGATGAGGGTGTGGAAGTAATTCTAATTGTTGATTCAATAATTTTGCTCTCATTTAATTCTCTTTAATTTTTTATATTCAAAATATTCTTTAAGATTCTTATATGGTGCAGATTTAAGGTCTACAGATTTTGCCATATCTTTTGTCAGATAAAACATCCAATAGTCATTAAATATTTCTTCTCCAAGTTCAGCAAAATGACCTTTTCCATTTGTCAATTCATCTATTTTTATGACAGAACCAATGTTTTTTGTATTCCCACTTCCAGGTCTATCCAGAGCGATTTTATATTTTTCCTGGATAAAGAAAACAAAATCTTTAACTACTGATGTGATATTCTGAAGTTCCTCAATTTGATATATTCTTCTTTCGTCTATTTTTAGTTCCTTACGAGAATAAATTACACCTAAAACAAAATGTCCAGCATACTCATTATAAGGAAAGGTAATATTTTTACTGCTTGTTCTATCTCTAAAATATCCAGTAAATGCTCCTAAAGTCATTCCGTTGACTTCTTTAGTATTCTTGCGATAGGTACTTTTTATATCCAATGCGAATTTATTATTTTTCTTATCAATAAAAGAAATGTTAGGATAAAAATTCTGTTCTTTACACAACACCATTTTATATTTATTCTTTTCAGCAAATTCACATATCTTTGGAAAAAGTAAAAGTTCCATTATTTTAGAAACAACCTTTGTATCTGCAGAAATTGTATAAATATTTTTAGCAATATCAATAAATCCTTTTACTATCCAATCTCCTTTTTCAGTTGAAACTGCAGTATTAAATTTATCTACATATTCCAATAATTCATTTCTAAACTTTTCTTTAATCTTTTGTCTTTCTTTTAAATTCACCATATTTACCTTCTATTCTATCTTTAATAAGCTTGCAATAGTTTTGGTCTATTTCTATCATAATGCATTTTCTATTTAGTCCATAAGCAACAAATCCGGTTGTGCCAGATCCGGCAAATGGGTCAAGAATTAAATCTCCCTCATTGCTTCCAGCTAAAATTGCATGTTCCAAGACAATCTGTTGTTTCGTGGCAGGATGGCGAAAAGGATTTTTCTCTGCCCAATATTCCCAGATATTTTTCATCTGTGTGCCACCGTTTAGTTTTTTCATATTTTTATAATTGAATTTAGTTTTACTATTAAAATTTTTCTTTGCCCATAGCATTGTTTCAGTTACCGCCCTGAAACAAGAACCAGTAAAATTAGGTGGTGCGTTCTTTTTATATAAAATTATATCATTTAATATCTTAAATCCTAAATCCTGAAGAACAACATTTACTACTCCTATACTATGATAAGTTCCTGTTATCCAGATAGTCGACCTGAAAAACGGCTATAAATTTATATTTTACCGATAATAAAATGCCCTTGACACAACCGTATAAAAATGATACACTTATGACAAATGCCAAAAGGCTTACAAAAAATACATTTTATATTCGGC
>JBFLWK010000109.1 GCA_040757695.1 Elusimicrobiota bacterium | reverse complement strand
ACATAAAAGGCGAGTCGTACAGGTTGAAAGACAGGAAAAAAGAATTGCTTAAAGAGGACAAAGACTAATGACAGGGTGGTATACTTTTAAGTTGCAACAGTGGTATACTTTTAGGTTGCACTTGACATTTGATGAGTTTTTCTACTTTCATCCGTTCAATTAGTGAAAATTTACCTATTCTTAGAAGTTTTAAAGATGTAAAATTATACAACACATTGATTAAATTTGAATCAATATTTTGTACAACTTCTGTAGTTACTGGTAAAACTATTGTACGATAGTTCTTTGAATAATCTAAATTAGGAGAAAAAGCACAATTATAAAAGGTTTTAATTTGTGGTTTTGTAGCACAACCAATTAAAAAATAGAAACAAATAAATAAAATTTTTTTAATCATGTTATTATCCTCCAAGAATAAAATTAGAAAAAATGTGGACAGAATGAGGGAAAGTATCTTAAAGAAGTAGCATCTTTATTTGTTCCGCCTTTTTCTTATAAAAGGCAAAAGTAGAAGTATACCAGACCAAGGTATAAGTGTACTTTACAAAAGTATAAGTGTAAAATTCAAAAGTATACTTATACTAAGCCATTTCAGACTTATACTAAGCCAAAGTACACTTATCCCGGGCAATTTCACACTTATCCCAGATGGTTTTATACTTCTAACTTATCCCTGCCCACTTTTTCGTTGCCTTTTTCCAGTTTCCCAGGGTTCAAGTCCAAGTTTCTTTAACTCGCTTCCTTTTTTGCCATACATAGAATATGCGAAATCAACAATGCTGCGATAAAGGTTGTCAATCTTTTCTGCTGATTTATTGAGTGCCCGTGTTGCAAGGTTCAATTCTGATTTTGCTAATTCCTGTTTTGCATCCGCATCTATGTATGTCTCAAGTTCTTTCTCCATGTCTTTGAGTTTGCTGTCAACAGGTTTTAAATCGGTTGACAACCCTTTTGAACCTTTCAACAAAACCTTTACTTTTGCAACCCGTTCTGAATGGGTTTTAAATCTTTTTACCATTTTTTATCACCCCCCTTAACACCATAGAATTAAGAATTAAGAATTGAGAATTAAGAAAAAATTGGTTTTGAACATTTACTTACATTGAAAAACCAAAAATTACCGACGAGCATTTTTTCAATTAGACCATTTGGACTAATTGAATTTTACAAAAGAAAAAGCAGAGGTATGCTCTGCTTTTACAAATTTCTTTATTTCAATTTCTAATTTTTCATTTTTAATTTTAAATTTTAAATTATAGTCCCCCCCCCCCGAAAATTTCTGAGTTATCCACAGATGGATTCCTGATTGGGGCATTCGGGAATGACAGACAAAAGCACGAAATGACATCCCGATAGGATTGCTTCGTTTCACTCGCAATGACAACATTATCAAACATCGTTTTTAACCTCGGGCAAAAGTATAACAAAAAATATGCATTTTGTCAAGTCCTTTTTTTGATTTTATTTTTTGGATTTTGTCAGGCATTTTTTCCAGCCGTAAATTTTTTCTAATGCATCTTTTGGTGATAATTCATCAGGATTAGTTTTTTCTATCTCATCAAGCACAGGTGATTTTGCTAAAATTTGGTTATCAGGCGACTGGAAATTGAACAGTTCCGGCTGTTTAGCGTTTTCGCGGTTATAGTTTTTTTCAAAAAATAAAAGCAGTTCTTCAGCACGTGATATAACCTTTTCAGGCAGTCCTGCAAGTTTGGCAACATGTATCCCATAACTTTTATCTGCGGAGCCGTCAACAATTTTATGAAGAAAAAGGACATCATCTTTCCATTCTTTGACTTCCACATTCAGATTGACGATTTCATCATGGATATTTGACAATTCTGTTAGTTCAAAATAATGTGTTGCAAAAAGCACCTTGGCACCGCGTGGTTTCAGATGTTCAACCGTTGCCCATGCGATAGATATTCCATCAAATGTAGAAGTTCCGCGACCGACTTCATCTAACAGTATAAAACTTTTTGGGGTTGCATTATTTAAGATATTTGCAACCTCTTTCATCTCAACCATAAAGGTTGACTCGCCCGCTGTCAGACGGTCTGATGCGCCGATTCGTGTAAAAATCGCATCTACAATACCGATTTCCGCTTCTTTAGCTGGCACAAAACTGCCCATCTGTGCCATCACAATTATCAATGCGGTCTGGCGGATGTATGTAGATTTACCTGACATATTGGGTCCTGTGATTATAGCGATTCTTTTTTTATCATCAAGCAGAATATCATTTGGTACGAACTGTGTTGTTCCAGTCAGCCCGCTGTCCCGACCACCGCTTGTTATGAGTAGTTTTTCTATAACAGGATGTCTGCCGTCAATAATTTTTAGTATTGTGTTTGTTGTAATTTTAGGTCTGACATAATTATTTGCTACTGCAAGTTCTGCGAGTGCTGTAAACAAATCAAGCCCTGCGAGCGCTTTTGCGTTATCCTGAATTACTGTTATTTTTTGTAGGATTGCTTCTCTAATTTTTAAGAATATCTCATACTCAATCGCATTTATTTTTTCCTGTGCACCTAAAATCATTGACTCTTTCTGTTTTAATTCTTCAGTGATAAATCGTTCACCAGTTGTAATAGTTTGTTTCCGTATATAATCTGCTGGCACCTTATCAAGATTTGGTTTTGTCACTTCTATATAATAGCCAAAAACAGAATTATACCTGACTTTCAGCGATTGGATTTGTGTTCGTTGTTTTTCTGTCAGCTCAAATTTAGCAATCCAGTCCTTTGCGTTTCTTGAGATAAACTTTAATTCATCCAGTTCAGCGGTATAACCATCTTTAATAATCCCGCCTTCTTTGATTGTTGCCGGTGGTTCTTCAACAATTGCTTTTTTAATAAGTTCAACAATATCATCTACCGGTTGTAAATCGGTAAGATAACTTTTGATAAGTTCAGAACTTCCAAGAAATACCGACGGGTTTAATGCATCCTGAATTTTATTTTTGATTTGAGGTATTAGCATTAAACTTTTTTTTAACGCAACTAAATCTCGTGCATTTGCCGTCTGTGCTGAAATTTTTGACAACAGCCGTTCTATATCCTGACAGTTTTTTAATATTTCCCTGATTTCTAACCGCAGAAGGCCGTTTGTGATAAAAAAGTCAGCCGCATCGTATCTATCAGAAATAGTTTTTATGTTTAAAAGCGGTTCTAAAATGGACTTTCTTAAAAGCCGGCCGCCCATTGCTGTAGTTGTTTTATCCATTATCTCAAACAGCGAGCCACTTCGTGTTCTTGATGAAATACCCTCTACAAGTTCAAGGTTTTTTATTGCCAGTTCATCCAGCACCATAGAATCGGTCTGTGAAATTTTTCTTATTTTTTTTAAGTTAACTATAACGCTTGATTGAGTTTTTTCTATGTAAGAAATAATTGCCGTGCAAACAATTTTGGCATTATCATTTTCTGCATCTGCCATTTCAAATTTTGATAATTTTTCATCAGCAATTTCTGGCGAAAAAAATATGTTTTCTATAAAATTTAAAACTGTTTTTTCTTTTCTTATCGCTTTTATCAGATTATCGTTTCCTTGTTCTGATTTTGGAAGTATTATTTCAGCTGGCGTGAATCTTGCAAGTTGAAGGTTTAATTTCCTGTATTGCAGGTTGTCATCAATTGTCTGATAAAAAAAATCGCCGGTTGAAATATCAACAAATGCAACTGAAAGATTTGTTCCGGTTAAATAAATTGCACATAAAAAATTATTCGTTTTTGCCTCTAAAAGATTATCTTCTAAAACGGTTCCAGATGTAATTACTCGTACAACCTCTCGTTTGACCAATCTTTTCACTTTTGATGGATCTTCCATCTGCTCGCAGATTGCAACGCTGTAGCCCTCTTTTATTAGACGGGCAACATAGTATTTATAAGAGTGATACGGGATTCCACACATCGGCGCATTTTGGCGAGCGGTAAGTGTAAGCCGTAGAACCTTAGAGGTAATTTTAGCATCGTCATAAAACATCTCATAAAAATCGCCCAGCCGAAAAAATAGAATAGAATCTTTATGACTTGCTTTTATTCGCTGATATTGAGCCATTAACGGTGTAAGTTTAGACATAACAAATGCTGTTCTGATGTTCTAATGTTCTAATGTTCTGAATTAAAATGTTTAATTTTTGGAGTCGTGCTTTCTTTATTTCAAGCGGGACATCGTCAGATATAGAAAATGCTTTTGTGTTTTCTCTCGGTGAATACTTGAATGTAAATGCAGAAACAAAACCAACTTCGTTTATGAGTTTTAAGGTTTGACAAAAATCTGCTTCTGTTTCCGTCGGGAACCCAACGATAATATCTGTTGTAAAACTAACTTTCGGTATTTTTTGTCTGATTTTTTGAATAAGCGCTAAATAATAATCTGCGGTATATCCGCGGTTCATTAGTTCCAAAATCCTGTTAGAACCGGATTGAACCGGCAGATGAATAATTCGTGATACTTTTTTACATTGTAAAATTGCATCAATAATTTTATCTGTGAAATCCTTTGGATGACTTGTTAAAAAATCTACTTTTTCAATTTCCGAGATTTCATTTGCTTCCCTTAATAAATCTGCAAAATCTATTTCCGAGCATGAAGTCCCTTGTAGACGACACTTCAGCCCTTTATGGGCTTCAGTGTCGTTGGGACTGAATGCTCGGCTACAATAGGAATTTACATTCTGGCCGAGTAGTGTTATTTCTTTTCTTCCCGAATTTATTAATTTTTTAATATCTGAAATTATCTCATTAAAAGGTCTTGATATTTCTTCACCACGCACAAACGGAACCACACAGTATGAGCAATAATTAGAGCATCCGCGAGAGATAGGAACAAAAGAAGACAAGTGGATAGGTGGATAGGTGGTTAGGTAGTTAGAAAAGCCAAATAGTTGTGGGAATTTTTGTATATCGTATGCAGGAATAACTTCATCAACAAATGGGAATTGCTTTTTTAAGGTATCTTTTAATCGCGAGGCAACACATCCCAGCACAATAATTTTTGATTTTTGATTTTTGATTTTTAATTTTCTTAATCTTCCTATATATGAAAGCACGCGATCTTCTGCGTGTTGTCTTACAGTGCATGTATTTACCACAATAAGATTAGCATCTTCAGGTTTTTCGCATTGTATGTAACCATTATTCAAGAGGCACCCTACGATGGAATCCGAATCCGCCACATTCATCTGGCAACCGTAAGTCCGGATAAAGACTTTGGGGGCAAAAAATTTGCAACTCTTTTTAGGTTCTTGATTTGGCATTTTTGTTTTTCCTCAAAAAATAAAAAATTAAAGGGGGCAAAAAATTCAAAAGAAAAAACTTTTTTGCGGACGATTTTGATGTTTTTAAAAAGCAGATTTAGCATTAGCTTTTTAGTCAAAGAATCTATCTCTTTTTTGTTTGGGTCGTAGCCGGAAATAAACTCCTCTACTCTGCCCAGATAGTCTTTTGAGCGCTCCCTTTCAATATCTCTAACTTCTTGTAAAGCAATAATCCTCCTGTCTTAGGCTTTCGTTCTTCTGTTTATACAATTCTTCGCTCAGCAAATTTTCCAAATAGGCGTCGGTCAATTTTGACTGCTTTTTAAGGTTAGTTTCAAGCCTATTTTTGACCTTTTCAAGGTCAGTTTTTGCGCTTTCTACAAAAACAGGAAAATTTGGCGCAGTCACGTTCATCCATCGGCTTGTTTTTAGCTTGTCGTTTTTAAGTAGCGTCTCTAAAATCTCTGCAACTTCTGTTTCTAGTTCAATCGCTTTGACACTTTTGTTTTTATATCTGATAAAACTTCTGTAAGGCCCCATGCAACGGTACCATCTTTTCTTCACACCTGTACGGTGGTTAGAAATAGAGGTTAAGCCTAAATACCTATGATTACATTTAGCGCAATAAAGAATACCGGATAAAGGATAATCGCTTGCCTTCTTTTTTCTCTCCACTCTTCTCTCAGCTAACTTCTTCTGCACAAGTTCAAAATCTTCTTCTGAAATTATAGGTTGATGCTTACCCTGTGCGATTATGATTTTCTCTGGCGGATTCTTAATATATCTGTAACCTTTCTTTGTTTTCTGCGTCTTATCGTAATGATGAACATTCCAAATAAGCTTTCCGGTATACATTCTGTTTTTAAGGATATCGCCAATCAGCTTGGTAGTAAAAATATTACCTTTTCTGTTTCTGTAACCTTTGCGCGTAAGATATTCAGTAATGCTACGGATGCTCTTATCGCAAAGAAACATTGTATAAATAAGCTTAACAACTTTTGCCTCTTGCCCATCTAACTCTAACAGCTTTTTCTCTTTGTTATATCTGTAGCCATACGGCCCATATCGACCTGAAAAACGGCTATAAATTTATATTTTACCGATAATAAAATGCCCTTGACACAACCGTATAAAAATGATACACTTATGACAAATGCCAAAAGGCTTACAAAAAATACATTTTATATTCG
>JBFLWK010000108.1 GCA_040757695.1 Elusimicrobiota bacterium | reverse complement strand
CAAGGTCTACCTTTACATTACCACCCTGAAAACTGCTCTGTGCGATGTTCTCTAAAATTGTATGTATCACAGAACCACGAAAAGCAGAGTAAGTAAGCGTCTGCGGATTGGCATAGTAGTCAACCTTCCGTGATAAAAATGTTTGACGAAGACAACCCGTTATTGTCGTCGCTGAAATACTCTCGCCCCTGTATTGGTGCGACTTTATAATTCCAGCCCGTATCATTACTGGCAGACACGGCGTCTGGCATTTGAGACAACTAATAAAGTCAATTTCCGTTCCTGCTGTTACACTTCCTACTGGACATCTGAAACCAATTAAACCCATTTTCTTATCCTCCCACTCCTACAAGGAAACCAAAAACAAAAAAGCGACACTTAAAATAAATCGTTCCTTGTTAGTGTCTTAAAGTTATTCGCATTTTTGATAGCCGTTTCAATTAAGCGGTCTACCTTTTGGTCAAGCAATGATAAAAAAGATGTTGAAACTCGTTTATTGAATTGCTTTGCTTTCTTACGAACCGAACTGGATTTAATGTAAAACATTCAGCCCCCTGCGGTAAGTATAACAGGGCGGGGATAGGAAGGGTTTTCCTCGCCCTGTATTATACTTAATTTACCTGTCTTTGTAAAGCGTCAATTCCGCTTTTCGCCTGTGCCTTTGTCAGGGCATTCAGCGAAGCAACTTTGAAGTAATTTTTGAGCCAGTCTTTCGCCTGACCGTTGCCGTGCCCGAGTTTAGAAGCCAGAACATACAGATATTTAATCTGCTTTTCGGTGATACTTTCCGTCGGTGTCTCTGTTTTCTGTGGAACTTCTTTTGTCGGTGTCGGCTTCGGTGGCGGAGTTGCCGTCGGTGTCTTGCCGAAATTCGTAATGAGTTCAGAGGCAATTGTCATCGTCAGCCCGGCAGTGGTTCTAATGCCTCTTGAAAGCAAGTCATTCATTACCGCTCCGCCCTGTTCCTTGTCAATTTTCTGAAGCAGGGCAATCTGCTTTTCGGTGGCAAGTTTTACTCCCGACGGGTTTTTACCGACCGCCTGTAATTTCCCGTTCCCGTTCATTAACTCAACTCTGATGTCTTTCAGAGCGTTGTTGTAAACGGTCTGTGCCAGAGAGACAACGGCTTCACTTGAAAACATAAAGCCAGTCTCAGACTGGATTTCTTTTGCTATTTTTACCACTTGAAGTAAAACATCTTTAAGCGTCATTTGTTTTTACTCCTCGCCTGCCTGCCCTTTTTCGCTTCGCTCACTCCCGAATAAATTCGGGGGCTACAATCGGGTTCAGGACTTACGGCTTCCTTCCTTATACATACAAAGATTTGACAATAAAAAAAGCGACATCCCCAGATGAACATCGGGGAACACCGCTCTATCTTGATATTCCAAAATGGAATTTCAAGTTGTTAAATATGGTTAGTTGATCTTTCTTATTTCTTTAAGTTTGGTTTTTATTTCCTTTTCAGTAGGAAGTTTTTTTCTGTATTCAGCAACAAAAATTTTATTTTCAAGCCCGCCAAGAGCAAAATGAACCTCTTCTTCGCCTTTATATTCGCATACAATCAATCCAATCGGATTTTTTTCCCAACCATATTTCCGCTTTTCTTTATAGTAATTCAAATATTTATTCATCTGACCAACATACTCACTTTTGAATTTACCGACTTTTATATCCACAAGCACTATACATGGTATGCCCCTGTGATAAAATTCAAGGTCAACATAATGTATCTGTTTATCAATAACAATTTTTCGTTGTCTACCTGCAAGTGAAAAATCCTGCCCGAATTCCAATAATAACGCTTCAACATTTCTGATAAGTTCATCTTCAACTGATTTTTCGGAATAATTATTTTCAAGTTTCATAAAATCAAAGTTATATGTGTCTTTGAATATTTTTTCCGGCAGGGCTGGAACGATTGGTTGACTTACAATTATTTTACCTTCTTTGTGCATTCGTTCATACAGACCAGATTTTATCTGTCTCTCTAATTCTCGGGTGCTCCAATTATTCTGTATGGTTTGTCCTTCGTAAAATTCTCTTACAATCTTTTCTTGAATACGAATTAGCAAACCATAATGACTCCAACTCAATTGTGCACGCAGTGTGTGCACAATTGGATATACCTTAAAAAATTGTATAATTTCAAATAACAGCCTGCGTTCCATTGCTAAGTCAACAGCCAATTTTTCTACGATTCTTTCTCCATAATCTGCTCTGTCTTTATATTTGAGTTCTTCTCTCGTAATCCTTTCGCCAACCTGCCAGTATGTTTGAACTCTTATATTATCTACTGCTTTGTACACCTGATATTTCGCTTTTTCAAGAATGCTTTTTATATCGTTAAGTAAAACATTGTAGCCCTTTTTATCAATATCGGACTTTTGTCCACTTTTAATAATCATATTTTTCTTTTCCATACTGGTTTTATTATACCCTTTATTCATAAAAAGTCAATAAAAATGCGACATCAAAAACTAAAAAGTTCTTGCTGGATATACTTGCTTAAATCCTCGTTTTTTATTAAACATTCCGTCGGTATATCTGCGGTTGGCGGTGCTCGGTGTTCGGTTATCGGTTTCATCACGGGTTCAATTTCAATCTGATGGTCAAGCAAAAATTCATTGCCCTGCGATTCCGTGTTCGCAACTTCATTAAATATCTTGCTTAAATCGTCTACATCGGAAGCGTCAATTATATCCCTCGCTAACTCCATAAAGAAGTTGCCCTCGTCTTTGTATTCTGCAACCGTTCCCTCAAAAATTACATCGCCGTCAACCATCATCGCTGATTTGATTTTCTTTGCTACCAGTGAGAGTGCCTTTTGCTGGATGGTGTCCGCATAACAAAAATAAAAAACCTTAACAGGTTGCTTCTGACCAATTCGCCAGGAGCGTCTGCTTGACTGCCTTAATGTGTAGGTGCTGTATTCCGTCTCAAAAAATACAAGCGTCGGAAAGTCAATTAAATCAAGCCCCGTTTCAACTAATCGGGGGTTGCTTATTACTACCCTGACACTAGCAGAAACCTGCTTTGCTATCCATTCCTCACGCTTCCGTGCATTTACGGATTGCTTTAATATCGCCGATGTTATGCCTTCCGCTAAAAGTATTTTCTGTAAGCGGTCTGTGATGTCTCGGTTATGTGTATGAGTGCAGTAAATCCAAACATTCCGTTTTTGTGAAAGTTCAGTTTTAACAAGTTCAATAAGTTTTTGCTCTTTCGGGTAAATTGTGCTTTCATTAAACTTTTTCGCAGAGTAAAGTTCCAGCCCGTCAGTATTGATTATGTTATAATTCCTGAACGGCTGGTCGGGATAAGTTAAAAGCATTTGTAAGTAAAGTCCGATGTTGACAGGGTTTTTCGGCTCGTTTTCATCTCTTTTTCTTTGGTGCAAAACAGACCTGATTTCATCTAATAAAAAACTTTCTAACTTTTCATATTCCTGCTGGTGTTCTTTTTCCATTTTGCTTTCAATTACCGCTTCCGTGTATTTCGGCAGTGATACGCCTAAATCCGACAACTTGAAAAATGCGGTCTTGTCCAGTAAAAAGTTAATAATATCAGGACTGGCTCCGGGTAATTCTCTGACAAGCGTTCTGTATTCTCTTGATGATGATGAATGCCCGTCGGAGGAATACTCATTCTCTTTCGCTTTTGTAATTCTCTGAATTATTCCGTAGCGTTTTGCCCACTCTTTCTCTGCCCTGAATTCGTATTTTTCTTTGACAGAGTGAGTGAGCCGATAAAGAATGTAAAAGAGCGAAGTTGAGCGTCCACCGAATATCGTGCCTGTAAGAGTAAGGACTTTTTTTGCCGATGAGACAAGCAGTGACATACTCTGCCCTTGTGCAGAGCCACTCGCTTTGTATTGATGCGCCTCGTCTATGACAAGCAGGTCAAAAAATCTTTTGTATTTATCGTGAATGTATTTTGCCAGTGAGTATCTGGCTTTGCCTTTGCCTTTTAAGAGCCGTGTTGACTGCCACAATGCCCCGCCACATTTATGACATTTTGGTTTTTTATTGTAAAGGTCAGTAAAGCGTAAGGGAATTTCATTCTCGGTATCAATTAAGAGTGTTCCGCAGTCGGGACAGAAGCAATTACCATCTCGGCGGTTCGGCTCATAAATAGCCGATGGCTTCCACTCGTAAGAGAGTTTTGCCGTTTCTTTTGACAGAATAAAGAAAGTTGATAGTTGACGGTTGACAGTTGATAGGGCGGTCTCAAAATCAGTTATGCTTGTGATTTGAAATACCGCAGAGTTATCAAGCGTCTTTTTTATTTCTCGCTCCCACTTCTTACAGAGATGGCTCGGACACATTATTAGAGCGGTTATCGGTGAGCGGTTATCGGTGAGCGGTGAATGGTCGCTGGATTTCAGAAGTGCTGAAATGCCGACTGATAAAATCGTCTTGCCTACGCCCATCTCACCGACTATAAAGGCGGTTTTGTTTTTAGAAAGATACCGCCTGATAGCAAGTGCAATGTGTTCCTGTGATGGTAAAAGTTTTCGTTTGAGGCTTGATAAAACAGAATTACTTCCCGCTTTCTGTTCAAACTGATATATCGGCGTAAAACTTTCAACAACTTTTTTAGTCAAAACATCTTTCCAGTCGGATATAAATTCTTTCAGTTCCATTTCGTTCCCCTGGCTATGCAAGGACATAAAAAGAGATTATGCGACAGGTTTTTCCTTTCTACCTTTCTACCTCTCTACCTTTCTACCCGTCTTTACGGTGCTGTGTTATTCACTAACTCTAATTCGCCAGTTCTCAAATTCAGGACTGATATTTCTGTGATAAATCTGTCCGTTTCGGTTGAAGTATCGTCGGTGGGGTCGGTTGATGTGTCCGTGATTTTATATGTCCTGCCCTTGACAATTACTTTTTTGCCTTTCTTTTCAAGCACCTGATTATTAAACATACCAGAGGCAATTAAAAGCGTCAGGTGTCCTTTTTTGAGAGGCAGTAAGGGATTGAGCGTAGAATTCTCGTCGGTATTCCCGTATAAATCCTGTAAGAATGCCCCGCTTTTCCATAATCCATCTGTGTCCGCTTCTTTAATAGCGGTTTCAATTATTACTGATAGAGAATTAAAATTAAAATCTTTGAGTAGCGCCTGTGGTATTACATAAAGCGGTATTTGGTGCTTGGTGCTCGGTGCTCGGTAACCAAGAACCGCTAACCGCTCACCGCTAACCGATTTATCATACCAGCAAATATGATTTAGTTTCTGCTTGGTCTCATTATCAAAACTCGCCTTATCTTTTTTCACTCCAAAAATCACTACCTGCCCGAATGCTTCATATTCTTTTTCAGGAAATTGAAAAACTTTTATGTCTTTATAGTTTGCCGACAGATACTCGGAGGCACAACTAATCTGGTCTTGCGGGATTATGTAAATCAAAAGCCCAGAAGTCCGTAAATACTTTGTCGTCGCTTTCAGAAAAACATACTCTAATCGCTTCCCGTTTTCGTCATAGTCGTAAGGCGGGTTTAATAGCATAACAGAAAAAGCACCCTTCGGGCAGTTTAGGTCGCTGATGTCCATATTAAGCACTTTATCAAGCGCCTGCTCGGACTTTTTTGCTCTATCAGAATTGATTTCTATTCCGTATGATTTGCCGTTAGAACCAATTTTACTAACAAGATTTTTAAGTGCAGTCCCCTCGCCACAGCAAGGGTCAAGTGCGTAAAATAATTTATCAGTCGGTTGAATGTATTGGGTAATTAAATCGCCGACAATTTCAGGTGTCGGATAAAAGCCCTGCTTCGCTACGCTTTCAAGCCGTGCCATCTTTCGCCTCCGATAAAAGTTTTTTAATATGAGTGAGCAACTGCTCCTCGTTATATTCTACTTTCCAGCCGTGAACATTTACGCTATCGGGTAATCCGGATATACCATAATAAGAATAGTCAGCGTCTTGCGTCTCTTTCAGGATAGAATGAAAAAGATATTCCGACCAGTCCTTTTGAAGCGGGACTTTTGAGACCTTGTTAAGTAACTCAAAAAATAAATTGTAGTCGGGTTGTTCTGTCCGGGATAAAACATAAAAGGTTTTTTCTGTTTCGGCAATATGCTTCGGCATTGCCAGAGAGGAAATTATTACCATCTCGGAAAGTCCGCTCGGAAATTGCTTTGAGTAAGAATAGTATTTTGTTTCATAACCTTTATAGACAGAAGTTCCGTCGGTAATTGAAAGCGAATGGTTGTGCAGTGCCGACCATATCGCCCTGTTGGTTGATTTGTAGCCGATGAACCGAGCATAAATCAGGTTTGAGTTGTCCCGCAAGAGTTCTAACAGCGTTGAGTTCGCACCATCATAACCGATTTTTAGATATTCTTTTTTCATATTGATACAAGGTTTTGACAATAAAAAAAGCGACACGGTAAATTATGTCGCTTAAAAAGTTATTACGGCTACAAAACTTTAATCTGGAATGTTATGTTCTTTTTTAAATCTATCCAATCTTTCTCCAAG
>JBFLWK010000107.1 GCA_040757695.1 Elusimicrobiota bacterium | reverse complement strand
CAGCATCAGTTAGTTCGTTGCCTTATTAACTGTGGGATTTGGTGTTGGACTGGTCGCTACCCTTTATCCAGTTCGGACTTCCACCGACAAGAATTCAAGGAACTTTCTTGGCACACTCATTTCTTTCCTCCGTTATCAACAATTTTTAATTTTTAATTTTTAATTTTTAATTATTTTTATATCACAGCGAGTTCAGTTTCTTTATCAAAAATATGTATCTTTTTCATATCAAAAACCAGTTCTATATTCTGATTTTCTAATACATTAGTATGTGCATCAACCCGTGCTACAAACTTGTTCAATCCGGTTGTAAGATGCAGATATGCTTCCGAGCCCATCGGTTCTACTATCTCAACGGTTGCTGTGATTGTATTATACGGTGTTGCGCCACGAGCATAAAGTTTATCGTAGATATTTTCAGGTCTTATTCCAAAATCTACTGTTTTACCAATATAATTTTTTATTAGTTCATTCTGTTCGTCCAGTGTTTTAACTTTTATTCTACCTTCATCAATCCAGACACCTTCTGAATCTTCAATAATTTTACATTCAAAAAAATTCATCGGCGGTGAACCAATAAATCCAGCAACGAATCTATTGTTCGGTTTATCATAGATTGTTAATGGTGTATCTATCTGCTGAACTACCCCGTCTTTTACAACGCAGATTTTGTCGCCCATCGCAATCGCTTCTGTCTGGTCGTGTGTTACATAGATTGTGGTAGCGTCAAGTCGTTCGTGCAGTTTTTTGAGTTCAGACCGCATCACTACCCGAACTTTTGCATCAAGATTAGATAGTGGCTCATCAAACAAGAAAACCTTTGGCTTTCGGACAATTGCACGGCCTACTGCAACCCGCTGTCTTTGTCCACCTGAAAGTTGTTTAGGATATCTGTTTAACAGATGCGACATACCTAAAATTTCACCTGCTTCTTTTACTCGTTTATCTATTTCTGTTTTAGAATACCCACGTAGTTTCAATCCAAACGCCATATTATCATAGACCTTCATATGCGGATATAATGCATAGTTCTGAAACACCATTGCGATATCTCTATCTTTTGGCGGCACATCATTCATTCGTTTATTATCTATAAAAAGTTCACCTGATGTAATCTCTTCAAGCCCGGCAATCATTCTTAAAATTGTTGACTTTCCACAGCCGCTAGGACCCACAAGTACAAAAAACTCTTTGTCTTTTATCTTAACATCTACATTTTTTGCAGCAACTACATTGCCCTGATAAACCTTATTAACATTTTTTAATACCACTTCTGCCATAAAATCCCCCTAATTCACGAAAAAGACCACGAATATCATCACGAATTATCACAAATAAAATCATGCAGTTATTCGTATCAATTCGTGATGTATGCCTTTATTCGTGCTTCTATTCGTGATATATTATACATAAACTATACTGGAATTTCAAATATAAATTTTGAGCCTTTGTTTAATTCCGATTCTACTTTTATATTGCCGCCGTGTGTTTCAATTATGTGTCTTGTGATTGTAAGTCCAAGGCCGGTTCCTTTTTTTTCAGTTCCTTTGACCTGCTGAAATTTATCAAAAATTTTATCAAGATACTCCTGCGGGATGCCACTGCCGGTATCGGAAACAGAAACCAAAATACAGGGAGTAGGGAGTAGGGAGTAGGGAATAGTTTTACTTCCCACTTCCGACTTCCCACTTTCTACTTTCGCATCTATTGTTATCTTTCCACCCGGCGATGTAAATTTAACAGCATTTGAAATAAGATTTGAAACAACCCGTTCTATCTGTTTTTCGTCTGCGAATACTTCTGGAATATCCTGCGCGATATTCAATTCCATTTTTAGATTAAAAGTTTCTAACTCGGGTTTAAAAAGTTCTACAAGTTGCAGAATCATTGTTTTCAGTGAAAACTTTTTCTTATCAAGAATCAGCGGTTTCCCTGCCTCAATTTTTGCAACATCAAGTATATTCTGGACAAGGTCTTTCAATTTCTGGGTAGATACCTTCATAATGTTCAAGATTCGTTTCTGCTCCGCAGTTAACAACGCAATTTTTTCCATCCTCAAAATATCCAGATAACCAGAAATTGCTGTAATCGGTGTTTTCAGGTCGTGTGTGATTGCATGAAAGAAACTCATTTTCAGTTCATCAAGTTCTTTTTCTAATGTAATATCATGCACGACGGTAGCGGTACCGATATACTCATTTTTTTTGGTTTTTACAAGCAGCGAATCCGTTCTGAAAAACCTGGAATATGTTGGAAATTTTACCTCTATCTCTTTAACAATTCGTTTTTGTGGATTTTTTGATATCTCTTCTATTGCTGAAATTATATCAGGATAAGGCAGAATACTTTTTATATTTTTACCTTCTGAAAGAATATGTGGGAGTCCAAAATGTTTTTTTATCTGCTCATTACAGAGTATTATGTTGCCATTGAAATCAGTAAGCAGTATTCCATCCTCAATAGAAAATATGATTGCTTCCGTTTTTGTCTGTTCTTCAATAATTTTATCAATTTGCAAATCATGGTATCGTTTTATTTCTTTAGTCATAAAATTAAATGTTGTTGAAAGATCTTCCAGTTCATCTTTTGTTGCTATCTCAACTTGCTGTGTATAATCGCCCTGTCTGACTTTTATCATTGCAGTATCAAGTTTTTTGATAGGCGAAAGCAATGCAGACGATAACACAAACGCGATTGCACTGGAGATAGCAATCACAACAGCCAACGCAAAAAATTTGTTGACGATATATTTGTTTCTTAAATTTTTAAGCCTTAACCAATCATAATCAATTACAAGATAGTAGTTAATTTTTTCAACTTTTTTGACTGGCAGGATTGCAACGATATCTGATTTTAGTATCTTATGAAGTTTAAAGGTTGTTTCTTGTGGTTTCAATTTTTTAAGTGCCAGAAGTATATCACTTTCACCTTTTACCCGTTCTTCAACAATTTTTGATAGGTCTGCGGCAAGCAACTCGCCATCGCTGTTATAGATAGCAGCTGCTTTGATACCTGTATTGAATCTTGAACCGCTTTCCTGTGCAGAGAACATCATATTTTCCAGAACCAGTTTAAGTTTATCCTGTATTTGTAAATTATCACCGATAGAAAAAAGCCATGTATCCATTATATTGGCTGTTATCTTGAGTTGGTTTTCAATGATTTCGTTTCGTTCACGGGTCTCAATAAAAATCAAAATAAAAGATGTGATAAAGACAACAAGGACGATTACAAACACCAACTTAACAGAAAGTTTTAGACGGAGTTGCATTATTCTTTCCGTCAGGAATGCAAAGATAGATGAGAATGCCAGGATTGCTATAATCGCAACAAAAAATATATCAAAAAAGAATATAAAATTTTTGAGCGTCTTGATTTCAATCACAGAATTTGTTTTGCCGTATTCATCCATTGGTGTCTGTTTTGCAGTTGTGTCTGCAAACCAGTGTTCCATTTCAGTAATTTCTTTTGGATTAACAACAAACTTGTATGCATATCTACCAGCAGGAAGTTCAACAGCAATCGTCCATATATCTTCTTTTTTTATCATCGGATATTTGTTAAACTTCCAATCATCAAAATCACCCGTAAGATAGACCTCGTTTGCATATTCAGGCGCCTTGAATGAAAAACTAATAACTTCTTTTTTTTCAACTTTAACAACTGAATTCTTCCCGCCGTAGCCATCGTCTTCAAAATAGTTTGCATTTTCGTCGCTGAACCATCTTTTAACAGTATCAGGTTTTGGTTTTACATAGAATTTGTATTCATAAACTGACGGCTCAAGTTTTAGCGTGATTTTTGCAAGCCCATCTTTCATCTCCATCTCGCAGTCGGCATCTTCATAATTCCAGTTATTAAAACTGCCGGTAATAAAGACCTTTTCGGTATAGTCAGGATACCTGAATGAAAATGTTTTCGGTGCTGTGAGTTGTTTATCTTTCTGGACAAGTAAAACCCTGACAAACATCCATAATATAAGAATCAGAACAGCCAAAAAAATCCGTTTTATCATATTTTTTTTAGAATCATTGTTGATTTTGGTATAAGTTCAATATTTTCAAGTTTATATATTTTACCGTCAACCAAATTTTTCCAGTTTCCATCTAAATGTAAGCATTTGCTTACATTTTCATCTGACCTGTTCAGTATTACAAGAATTTCATTATCAAAAAATATCAGTCGGTATGCATAAAAATCATTTTCTAATAGTACCGTTTTGTTTACACCATATCGCATGGCAGGATTTTTATTTCTGATTTTTATCAGTGTGGCAACATAATCAAAAACATCCTGCTCGGCTTTAGTAAAACCAAACTTCATCAGACGACGGTTATCAGGGTCACCTTTACCTGAAAGCCCAATTTCATCACCATAATATATCGTTGGCACACCTGGGTTAGTAAGAATAAATGTAAATGCCAGTTTTAATTTCTTATATGTATCAGGATTATCTATTTTTGCGACAACATTTTCTGCTTTTTCGTTCATACCAGGTTTTATATCACCATCCGCAAGTGCGGAGAATCGTGCAAAATCGTGATTCCCAATGAAAGTGGACATTTGTCCATTTATGTATATTTTTTGTGAATTTTTTAACTCGCTTTCAAGTCGCTCAAAGCCTTGTGTCTCCCAAGCAAAAACATCTCTTATTGCCCAGTACAACGGAAAATCAAACTGACCATCCAGTTCTTCAGTGTTGACAAATTCCATAATTTTTTCGCGTGATGATATGGTCTCACCAACCATATAGAATTTTTTGTTCTGTGGGAATTCAATCTCTTCTCTAATTGTTGTTCGGAGTGCTTTCCAGAATGAATGTGGCACATGTTTTACTGCATCTAAACGGAAACCGTCAATCTCAAACTCTTTTATCCACCATAGAGCATTCCTAACAATATAATCCTGTGCTTCTAGGTTGTTTTCAAAATCAAATGTCGGATTGAAACTATCAAACCAGGTTGTTAATGGATACTCGTCAAACAGCCGGATATTTTTTCTACCATCTGGTAGTTCAAGTGTTCCAAACCATTGCGGATTTTTTTTATAAACTTCATTTTCAGTTATTGTGTGATTAAATACAGCATCAAATATAACCTTTATATTTTTTTTGTGTGCGGTTTCTACAAGTTTTTTCAATAATTCAGTCGTGCCAAAATGCTCCTCAACTTTGTAAAAATCTTTAGGCCAGTAGCCATGATAGCCAGTATATTTTTTATTCGGTGGATTATCTTCACGGTAGGCAATTTCAGGATTATCAATCACTGGTGAAAGCCATAAAATATTTACACCAAGTTTCTCAAAATAGCCATTGTTAATTTTATCAATAATACCCTGAAAATCGCCACCAAGATAATTTGCTAATTCAGAAACTCCATTATCACTAATGGGATTATCATTTGTTTTATCACCGTTACAGAATCTATCAATAAAAACAAAATATATCACACCATTCTGCCAATTCCACTTTTCTAGAATTCTAGAAAAGTGAAATTCATTTGAAAAATTACCATTTTTATCACAACCAATGATTTTGAAATCAAATTCTTTCTTAATCTTAATCTTAGTCTCAATTTCGTTTTTCTTAATTTCAGGAGAATGTATTTTATTATTTACAGTAGCCAGACAATTTGATATTTTGCCTGAATAATTAAATATCAATTTTCTTTTCTTCTGAGATTTAGGAATTATTTCCAGTTCTTTAAATTCTTCACCTACGACCAAAACCGAGTTTTTACCACCAAAACCATCAGGTGTGGTCTCAGGATTTTCAGGGTCAGAAAGCCAGTTACCATCCACAACAAACTTGTATTGATATTTCCCAGGCGATAACTCAAGTTTTACAAAATACTCTTCTCGCTTCTCTCTTCTTTCTTCTCTCTCTTCCTTCTGCATCCTTGTCGCTTTAGGATTCCAGCCGTTGAACTCGCCTGCTATAAAAACATCTGTAACCTTACCTTCGGGCTTGTATGAAATTACCGTCTCACTTTTTTTCTTTACCTTCACTATAATATCAGCAGTCACTTTTTCATTTTCACTATTTTTGATATCAACAGTAAAATATGTCAGCCCATAAAAATCTTTATACGGTTTAACAATTATCGCTTCATCATTATAAACGCATTCTACTTTTTCAGAATTCTGAAATTCTGAAATCAGTTTTTTATCTGTTGCGGTATTGTAGATATATGCTGAAAGGTTGAGTGTTGTCTGCGAATTCTGTTTCACTTCTACTATCGGCAGTTCAGTAATCCTTAATTCACTGTAAAGGCAGATAGAGAGATGAAAAGATAGAAAGATAGAAAAACAGACTATCCATCTGCCTTTCACTAGCCATCTAACCATCTTACCATCTTTCCATCTTTTATGTTGTTGAGTAGACATCTTTATAACCTCCTTGTGGTGACAGCCCTATCGGGCTGTCGTGCCCCTCGCAGAACCGTGCTTGCAGATTGCCCACACACGGCTCTTCAATAACACTTCCTCATAAAGC
>JBFLWK010000106.1 GCA_040757695.1 Elusimicrobiota bacterium | reverse complement strand
AGAACTATTCAGCAATGCTAAAAAAGTACGGTCACTATTAAAATAGGTCGATTTGCAAATGAACATTAAAGTTGTTCCGACGAAGTCATGTCAAAAAACAGCGTTTTCACGCATTTTTCAGGTTAATTATAACTATAGAAACCCCTGAGGGTGCTGATATTTATACATATGATAAACATTTTGTTCCACTTAGTGAGATATTCGGAAAGCATGTAATGCTTCAAACTTCTTAATAAATACGGTGAGTATGAGCCTTGGTTTCAGTGAATTTAGCGGAATTAGTAATGAAAAGATGAATTTTATAAGCATTATATTATAGCCAAATCCTGCGTATAATGATACAAATGCGAAGGAATTTATCTACTCAGGTCTGTTTTCAGAATTTGTGATATCTTCCTGACAGTTTCAGTATCAGGTTTGGAATGGTTCTTTTCATAGCGGCAAAGGGAAACTTTGTGGATGCCTAACATCCTGGCCAAATCTTTCTGTTGCAGGTGGTGTTTTAGCCGAAGTTTTTTGATTCTGCCACCCCAAGTATCAGAACGGCAGAAATAATCGTAGATGTCCTTAAATCCTGTACGAACAGCAGGTGGTAGCAGTTCAAGAGGGGTTACATTAAGGGCTTTGGCGATTTTCTGTAAGACAGAGGGATTAAGGTCAAGGATTCTGCCTTGTTCATACCGACCAATAATGGAAGTGGCTAACCCTGTGGATTTCGCCAAATTCGCTTGATTTAAGCCATTTTTGACGCGAAGTGCCTTGATCCTGTCTCCGAGGGTAAGAATAGGGTCTTCAAGGTTAATATTAGGGATACCCCCAATTCGTGAGCATTTTTAAGCCTTTTTCGGTCTTTATAAAGCCATAGGTAAAGTCATCGGTGAGCCAGAATGGCGGGAGGTTTGAATACAAATCAGGGGTTCGAATAGGACTCGAACCTTTTTCCTCGTCGGAAGAACGGTTTTGCGACAGGGGCGTCTCGGGGAGCCACCCTTTGTAGCAAATCAAACTACTTAAATCGGTTACTTCTTTCGTCGGTGGCAGGTCATTGGGATAGATTTCTATATCTAACTTATTTTTACCTTTTTCACGTTTAACAATCACTTTACAAGCAACAAATCAAACCATTCCTTCCTTTGTTTCTGCGTTGTTTCTTTTGCTTTATAGAGTTTAGCAAAATCTTTATATATATTCTGTAACTGTGCTGGTCTTGATTCACGGCTTCTTTCTATCTCTATTTGCTTTTTCAATTCAGCAATTTCTTGTTCAAGTTTATCGTTTTCTTCTGCCATTTTATTTATTTTATTGATGAAATCATCTTTTACTCTCTGTTTTAACCCTTTCAGTTCTGGTAGTCCATTCATAAAATCTTCATATTTCCTTTTTCCCACAACAAGCAAATTCCTTTTCCTATTCAATTGTTCCTCCAATTCCTCACTCTTTTTTCTCGCACCTTCTGCAGCTTCTCTAAATACCGCCGCTAAATATTTCTTGTCTTTACTCATCTGAATTACTCTATCTGCAATGAAATTGTCAAGTGCTTCAGCAGGAACTTCACCTGCGTTACATTGTTGGTCTCTTTCGTACCATACAGGTTTTCCTTTCTTTTTTGTAACATGATACTTTGTAGATTTTACACATTTGTAGTAATATATTTTACGGTCTCCTTTCTTCCCAAAAGTTGTAGTCATTGCGCCTCCGCAGAACCCGCATTTGATTATACCGAGTAACAACAGGCCAGATTTTGCTGCTACTGATAGCATAGGAGATTTTGCACTTTCAGGAAGTAGTTCTCGCACTTTATTAAACAATTTTTCACTTATAATAGGAGTATGAATTCCTTTATATAATTTTCCCAATCTTTCTTGCTTACCAGTGTAGCGGATATTTTTCAAAATTCTCAACACACTATCACTCGTAAAAAGTTTTCCGCCATGTTCCTTGCCATTCTTATCAATCCATTTTTTCGTTCTGTAACCTTCACCGTTAAGTTTCCCTGCTACTTTGTGTGCAGACCTGCATTCAAGATACAGTACAAAAATATGCTTCACTAATTTTGCCTCTTTTTTGTTGACTACAAGTTTCTTATTTATAAGATCATAACCTAACGGCGGCGGTCCACCTAAAAATTCGCCTTTTTCCGCTTTTGCTTCTAACTTTTCACCTGTCCTGGCTGCAATAAGGTCTCTTTCTATTTCAGCAATAACTGGGAGAATATATCTTAAAATTTTTCCCGATATACTTTTCTCAGCAAAACTATAATCTTTATCTTCAAGTATAATTCCTAATTCGTCCCATTCCCTAAGTACCTTCAAAAATTCAAATAAATTACGAAAGATTCTATCAAATCTTACAGTTATAACTCGTGTAAATTTTTTCCGACGAGCATCTTCCAGCAATCGCTGAAATTGAACTCTACCTTCCAGCCTTGTCCCAGTATATGTCTCCGCATATATGTCGTATATCTTATAACCTTTCCCTTCTGCTAACTTTTTAGCCCGTTCAACTTGCACTTCAAGATTTGTGAGTTCACTAGGTGTTACTTCGGGTGTTCGCTCACGTTCACTTATCCTTGCATAAACTGCTGCAAGTTCCTGTTCCTGATTGATTATCTTATCCAATTCGTCTTTTCCTTTTGTTTCTTTCTTCATCTGTAGAACCCCCAATTGTCTGTCGTTACAAAAATGTCATTGATTACCATTCTTAACCAATCTATTTTTTGAGTTGAATCTACAGTTTTTATAGACGAGCAAACCGAAGGTTTGCGAATAGTCGCCCGGATAGTCCGAAATCAATCTTTTAATTCACCAAGAAGACAGTAATGTCCTGTGGAATCTATCCAGACATCATAAATTTTAAAATTCTTAAATTCTTTTCTTAGCAATCCTTTATTGAAATAATAATGAAGTAATCCTTTTTCTTTTCCAGTTAAAGGGAGGAAGGTTCTTGGTTCTATTTGTTTTAATTTCCATATTAATTTTTCTTGTGATAATTTTAATAATTCTCGTTTAGACATACGCTTCCGTACTGTAATAAAAATTAAACCATTTGGTTTCAATATTCTCTCTATCTCTCTGATTGCTTTCCGAATAGTTTTAATTCTGGCATGATGAATTACCTGAACAGAAATTATTGCATCAAAAAAATTATTCTGATATGGTAATTTCTCATATACCGAACCAATTTTAAGATTGGCTTTAAGTTTTTCTTTTTTTAACCAAGATTTTGTGATATTCAATCCTTCTTTAGAAATATCAATCCCATAAACATCAAATCCTCGTTTAGTAAAATATATGACATGCCTTCCAGAACCACATCCTAAATCAAGAATTTTTTTAATATTGTGTTTTTTGAATAAAGTCAAAACCTTAGGAATATCTTCTTGCACTTTTGTAAATACTTTTCCTTCCTTTTTGAAAATTTCATTCCATTGTTGCATATGAAATCATAATTCTAAAAATCTGATTTTGTTAAACTATTCTGCTAATTTCATCACTAATTGTGCAACTCTTCTTCCGAGTTCTTTACACTGCTTCTCTACTCTTTTGTCTGGCGCACCTATACTTACTGGACCATAGTGGTCGCCTTTACTTGTGCCTTGAATAATCATTCCGTGAATTAGAAATGCTTCTAAAATAGAAAGTATAGTAGTCTCATTGCCACCACCAATATTTGCTGATGAACTGAAAGCAGCTCCAACTTTACCTTCAAGTTGACCGTGATATTTTACACTTTCATCTAATAACTTTTTGATAGGTGCTGATAGGGAGCCGTAATATGTTGGCGAGCCAATTATTATTCCATCAGCGGTTAGCAATTCTTCAACTTTAATATCTTGAACCTTTTTCAATTCAACATTAACTTTTTCTTCTCTTGCACCTTCAAAAACATATTGTGCCATTTTTTGTGTATTACCTGTTTCGCTGTGATAAATTACAAGTACCTTTAGCATAGAATTTCCCTCCAATTTTTATTATTTCAAAGCTTTATCTAACAAAATCTTTTCGCCATTTTTGACCTTTTTCCATTCTTTCGGATTACCTAAAACTCTTCCAACAAGATTAACTGCTGAGGCAGGTCTAATTTCTTTATCTGTTGACATCGGTGTCTTACCAAAGAATATGCAAAAACAATTTCCATCTGGCCAATAGGCTAAGTCACCTTCTTTTACAACTTCAACTGCATTTTCTGGACCTGTTTTAACAGGAATTTGGAAATATATTTCTTCTCCCCAGGTATTTACTTTGCCTCCTACCGGTAAGATATCAAAAATCATATTTGCAGTGTTTGTTTCATTCAATTCTGCTTCCATCTGAACTTTTTCTGTAATAATTTTGATTCTTTTCATAGGGAAAACTATAGAACCAAATTTTCTATTAAATTATACCATAAAATTCGTTTTGAATCAAGTTATTTTTTGATAAGGGTTATCTGCAACCCTGATTTTACGCAATTGGAAACCGAATTTACTCCTATAAAAAGACAAATGATTTTGTATTTACTGACACAAATAATTTATTTTATGGGCAAAAGAATGCGTCCCAGACCCATTTTAGAAGACTTTCACAACTCTTTTGAGACAAAAAATATTTTCATTAGATACAACATCCGATTCAGGGGTATTGTGTCTAATAAATCTAAATTCTCTTAATGTTAAGAAAATTGGGAGGCAGGAGAATCATAGATGCAATGGTAGATCATAAACGATGTATTCATCCGTCTTACAGTTCTTTCACCTATTTCCATAATTTAAGTAATTCTTTCTGCTGTTTTTTTCTTAAAGTGCGATTTTTTAGCACCCTTTCTCCGACGAGCACCTTTTGGCCTGCCTAAGGGAAAATTCAGAAGAAAAGCAGGAGAAGAAGTAAAAAAGTGGCACAGGAGACGATTCAAGATTTTATATATATATTAATGGGAAGATAGTTTTTTACCTACTATGATTTCAGAAAAATTAAAGAAATCGGCCCAAAAAGTGATTTTTGATTTTACTATTAATAGTAGGGGAAGGAGATTAACAAAATGGAACCCAACAAATTTACGAAGAAGGAAGCTGGTATATATATTGCTGCATTTATAGATGGCGAGGGAAGCATTGATAGACGAGGCAATAAAATTACAATTTATAATTCAAATCCCGCAATATTGGAGTTTATCAATGGGTTGATTGAAATTTTAACAGGTTATAAAGGACGAGTCCATCAGTATGCAACACCGAAGGGGAAGAAAAATTTCTTTCATTTATATGTGACACATCGGATGAGATTATTCCCTTTACTGAAGAACATATTGCCTTTTTTGATAGATAAAAAAGAAGTCGGGGAAAATGTACATAAACTACTGCTCAACCGAAAAAATTATAATTCAAAACCCTCTAATAAGAAATGAAGACAAATAATTATTTTTATTTAGCTGGCAAACCACTAACTGTTTCGCCTGAATCCAAAACATCTTCCGGTGAATCATGTTTTACAGTTGTTCTCAATGTAGAAAATTTATATGCTGATAGAGAAGGTGAAATTTTTGAAACAAATTTTGATGTGCCTGTCAATTTTTATGGCGAAGATGTAATGAAGTATAAAAGTTTGATATTGCCAAACAGAGAAATAGGTATAGAAGGATATATTGCAGCATCGTATAAAGGTATTCCCTATTTTATTCAAGTAGACGGAAATAAATTCAGGCTGACGAAAGAACCGCTAACCCGAGGAAAATTTGAAAAGACAGTCGTAGAAAAATTTGAAGGACTTATTCTTGTTGGCACAGGAATCAAGTTTCATAATTTAGATGAAGAGAAACAAGTGAGGTGAGACAAATGTATAAGGAAGATTTGACGTTGGAAGGAAAAGGGAATGTTCTCAGTGTTGATGACCCTGGAACGTTAGAAGAAAGGTTGAAAGCAATGCCAGAGTATATAAATTATAGGGTAGAAATTGTTGACAACAAGAGGAAGTGGCTCGTGCTTGAGAGAAGTTATTCTGAGTATAGCTGGGGAGAACGAGCAATCCTGGATTTTGTCAAAGAGGGTTTAACTTTCTGGTTTGGCAAGTTAGATGCTGAGAATAAAAAACGATTGAAACAGGCACTGATTGCTTATTTAAACAGATTGTCATTTTGATTAGCGTTAGTAATTTAGTGTAGAAAAGTAAGGTGGTGATGCAACTATGTTGATTAAATTATTAACAGTTTTTATGGGTGCATGCATTCTGACTGTAATTGAAGTGGCAAATGGCTTTGCGACATTGGTGAAGAGAAATAAATTGCAAGCATCTTTTTGGGGTTTTCTGAACTGGATATTTATTGGTCTTGTAATCATAAACATTCCAGATGGAACTTTTGCGAAATATCTATTTACTTTAATTGCAGGATTGGGTGCTGGTGTTGGTAATTTTTTAGGTGGCGTAGTAATTTTAGGTTGCTAATAACTGACTTGGCTGAACTTAATCCAGTTGATATTTGAAACATCTACACCAGCCAATTCTAATGGAGATTTTCCATTTTTGTGTTTGTTCTTTTTACGG
>JBFLWK010000105.1 GCA_040757695.1 Elusimicrobiota bacterium | reverse complement strand
TGTCTTTAAGTTTATATTCAGGTTTAACTGCGATATTTGAATAAATTTCGCTGATTGATTTTTCTAAACCAAATATCGCTTCGTCACAAAGCGTTCCACCTGAGAAAAGTCCGCGAATATATTTCTGGTTTTTTTTATATTTTTTTATTTCATTTTTAGCAAGTTTGAGCAAATTACTGGCAAGTTTTTTGTCAGGCACATATTTCTTATTTTGTAAAACTGCGATTGATTTTAATGCGACATCTTCAAGTGTATTCACAAAAAACATATTTCTATTATCTTCTCGTTGAATTCTTGAGCCAATAAAATCTATAATAACCGGTTTATCATAATTTTTGACCAACTCAATAATTTTTTCTTCAACTTCAACTGCAGGTGGTTTGGAAACAATACAGATAACTTTTGTGTCGGGGTCGTTTTCAAGCATTTTGAGTGCCGACAATGCCATCAAGCCACCAACTTCGCTTTTCAGGTCTCTGCCACCAAGCCCGATTGCTTGTGATATACCTTCGCCTTGTTTATGGATAATTGTAGTTACTTCCTGTGTGCCTGTGCCTGATGCGGCGACAATACCGATAGAACCTTTTCTGACTACATTTGCAAAACCTAATGGCACACCGTTTAGTATTGCAGTTCCACAGTCAGGTCCCATTACAAGCAATTTTTTTTCAACACCAAGTTTTTTTAGTATAATTTCATCTTCAACCGACACATTATCTGAAAAAATCATCAGATTGATATTGTTTTTTAATAGTTTTTCTGCCTGATACCGAACATACTGCCCTGGGATTGATATTACAGCGATATTTGCATTGGGCTGAATTTCAATTGCTTCCTCAACACTTTTTGGATTTTCAGCAGTTGATATTGTTGATTTTGCAACTGTTACATCTAACATTTTTTCAATACTTTCAGTAATCTGTTTGACATCAGTGGTTGTCTGCAAACTTACACATATGAGTAAATCGTTTGGTGTAGCATTTTCGTCTTCTTTTGCAAAAAATCCGGTTTCGGATAGTAACTTTTTATTAGCATCTGTCCCCATCATTACTGACGAGTCAATCACACCATCTATAGTTTTGATTTTATTTGATAACGCCATCAAGAAAACAGAATCACGATAAAAGTTTTTTTTCACTATATTTACAAGCATTATGAATCTCCATTGCGGTTAGAATACCGAACAGTGTATCTTTTCCTGAAGTAGCACCGGTATTCGCCAAATTATCAAGCCAGAATGACATACAAGGATTGCGTTCTGTAATTGAAATAATTGTATTTGCTATTACCTCACTTATTCTGCCGACGATAGAATACCTTAAATACGCTGCAGATATAAAATTCGTTTTTGAATAATTTATTTTAACATTTTTCAGAAAAAATTTAACCGGCTGAATCCCCTTAATTCCCCCTTCACTAAGAAACCAACTTGCTGATATAAAACCAGCTAAAAAATCATCACCGGCTGGTGTAAGCCCACTGCCGAGTCCAACCAATTTGTCTACATTATAGTTAACCAATTTTTTATTTTGTGTCTCAACTGCGAACTTAAATTGCTCAACTACTGATGGCTTGACGAATAGATAGTTTTTAAGATAATTTGAAATTATTGATGTATTTACAATATCCGGTGAAATTTTCGGGACATTTGATTCCCATTGTTTAGCATTTTTAAGTGATATTATAACTCCGTTTGAGAAAGATAATCTGTCCTGTTTGAATTTCACTATTTCAGAATTCTGAAATAGTGAAATAGCAAAATCAGATACTAAAATCCGATTAGGACCGTTGAAATACTTTTTATCTACGATAGAAACCAGATTCTCATCTATCAAGATATTTACTGCATTTTGAAAAACAGAATGGATTCTACCTTCACAATTAACGAGGATTGACCTATCAACAGATACTGCTTCTAACTTACAGATGCAATTTCTTTGTATGACACACCCTCCTTAACGAAGTAATAGCCACCAAGCAGCAAAATATATGTCATCCCGATAGCGTGAATAATCAACGCACTTGCGAGCGCTTTATCTTTGCTGATACCGAAGAACATCATACTGGCTACATAAAAAAATTCAAATGTCCCGATAGCGCCTGGTGCAGCTGGGATTGTAACACCTATTACTGCTGCAAAAATAACAAAAACCATTACAGTAATTGGCAAATTTATATTAACAATTTTTACCATAAAAAATATATTCAATGTCTCGCATAGCCATACACAGATAGACAAAAAAATAATCATAACAAACCCGAATATATCCTTGAGTGCTTCAAATCCTGTTATAAACTTTACAAGTTTATTAATAATTTTTGCTTTCAGTTCATATTTTATAAATGGTAGTTTCCACAAATAGTTGACCGAATTTTTCTTAGTAATTATTGCCACTGCGACACCAAGTGCGCCAACAAACAGAATGATAGCATACACAGACATTTTCCGTGTCCATATAGGCACTTTTGGTATAAACGGTATTGCCAGTCCCAGTAGAATTAACACAGCCACACCATCCATAATTCGTTCTAAAATAATTGTTGCCAGTGAAGCGCCTTTAGATACATCATACTTTTTACCGACAATATACGCTCGGACAATTTCGCCAATCCGTATTGGAAAAATATTATTAGCTGCGAAGCCCATTATCAAACTGGAAAAAAGCTGAGTGGCTGTAAACTTTTTAACCGGCCGGAAAAGATATGTCCATCTAATAGCCCGGAAACCAAAAGCCAGTGTATAGATAACAATGCAAGGCAGAATCCATATATACTGTCCGTTAGAGATTATTCCAAACAGATTTTGGAAATTAATATTTCTCAAAACCGGATACAAAAAAATTATGCTTACTAATATCCCGAAAAAAATCCGTTTTTTCATATTTTGTTTGTATTTGACAGGATTAACAGGATTTTATTTTTTTGTCTCAATTTGTTTTTTCATCTCGGTTATTTCCTGTTTAAGCAAAATCCGTTCTTCAAAAAATTGTTCTTCTTTATTTTTTAGTGCCTGTTCAAGTGTAGCTTTTTCCTCTTCTAATTTTTTGACCAATTCTGAAAGCCGTGTAATTTCTTGTTCTACATTTTGTTTATATGAATTCAACTCCAGTTCATAGTTATGTTTGAGATTATGGAATTCATCATCTTTGGTTTTGAGTTGGGTAAGAAGTTCGTTTTTTTCGTTTTCAAGTTTTGCTGTAAGTTCCTTTGTTTTTTCTGTTAATGTTCTTTCTAATTCAGTTAGTTCTATTTGTGCTTTTTGTTTAGTTTCATCTAAAAGGGTTGATGTTCTTGTTGTTTCTTCTGAAGATGCAGTTCTTAACCGTTCCAGTTCGTTACTGATATTTACTCGCAATACCCGTTCTGTCTCTAACTGCTGGGTTTTTGATACTAGTTCAGTTTTTAATGTATTGATTTCCGTCTGGATTGCAGATATAAACTCTTTTTCTTTGAGTGCCTGTTGTTTTAATTTTTCTCTTAGCAGATTCAGTCGGATTTTGTTTTCGTTTTTTGATACCATAGCAACTCCATAGCGTCAAATCAGTTCGGATTTTTTTTGTTCAATTAAGTCCTTGATATATGTAGCATTCGGGTTAAGTTGTAATGCTCGTTCATAGCATTTTATCGCTTCCTGTACTTTTCTCTTGCCATAATAGCAGTTGCCAAGAAATTCATACGCCTGCCAGATTTTATCGTTATACTGAATACAATCCCGTAGTTCCAGAATTGCCTCGTTATACTTACCATCTTTATAGAGAACTATTCCATTTTTCAGATGCAAAATCGCTTGATAATCTCTGACATCTGCGGAATCGTGTTTTAACTCGCCTGGTATTTCTTTCAAGATTTCGTCTATATCAGTTATTTCGCCTTCTTTCTTAGCGGACTCGCCCGTTATTATCATTTCTATTTTACGATAAAGTTCATCGGCTATTTTTCCTTGAGAATGTTTAAGAATTTTATGTAACGACCGAACAGCCGATTTTTTTGCTTGCGGGTCTAATACATTGAATCTATTTATCAGAATTTCTGTACTTTTGGTATCGCCTATTTCACCTAATACCCAACTTGCAGAAGATTGCATCCATCTATTTGAACTATCCAGCATATCTGCCAAAGTAGAAATTGCGACATCAGGATTGATATTATACATTGCTTTAGCAGCGTTTGCTTTTACTCTGTTATTCGGGTCTCTTAAATATGGCAACAGTATTTTTGCGCTGACCACTGGATCTTCCTGCTGTTTTAATTCTTCTTCTAGTAATTCAACCCCTCTTGCACGGATAAACGCATTGGGTGAGACCAGCATTTCTTTTACAGACATCTCTTCATCTGATACTGATTTAGTAATATCTTTAGCAAAAGATACGCCACCACCTCCCCTGCCTCCACTGCCTTTTTGCTCTATTATATTCAGCAGATGATTTTTATGTTCTAACAGTAATCGTTCTCGTTTGGTACCTTTCACGCGACTGACCACATACAAGCCCATACCCATCAAGCCGATAGATATAGCGATAATCATTACGAGCAGATACATAATTCTGGCTTGCTCAAATTTTACTATTTTTTTATTCAATAATTCAGTTGATTGTTGCCATTGTGCTTGTGCGGTTTTGAAGGTATCCAGCAAGGCAACCATTTTTTCTAATTCTTGTTTTGTTATCTGTGGCTGAGCAGGTGTGGTGGGTAGGGTGGGTAGGCGTGGCGAGGTAGCTGGTGCAGAAGTGATTATTTTTTTAATTTCTTTCTGAGGTATTGGTTCTATTGGTTTTATTTCGGCAGCTTGCTGGGCTGACTGAACTTCGTTATAGAGTGTTTTTAATTCGGGTATTTCAGGCGCTAAATCTGATGCGCGTTTCAAGTACTGAAGTGCTTTTGGATAATTTTTCTGCGTATAATACTTTTTACCTTGTTCTGTCAGAATTTTTATCATCAATGTTTTTGCTTGCTGTGAACTCGGGTCAAATGCTAACGCATCTTCTAATGAAATAATTGCGCTTTCTACATCGCCGGCTGAATATAATTCGTTCGCCTGGTTGATATACTGATTGACAGAACCAACTTGTGCATAGAGACAGTGATTAAGTGAATAAGTGATAAAAAGCAAGTGAATAAGTGAATAAGTGAATAAGTGAATAGTAAATACAAACCACTTAAACACATAATCACTTAACCACTTGGATTTATCCATTTTCATCACTTAATCTCTCGGGATGGTCAGCAGCTGACCTGGTGTAAGTTCATATGATGGACTGATTTTATCCTTGTTTGCTTCATAAATTTTACGCCATAATACCGGATTACCATATATTTCGGGCTTTGCGGCAATCCGCGGTAATGTATCGCCTGCCTGAACAGTATAAGTTGTAAGTTTTTTATGTTCTACCTTAATTTCCTCCGTCCCCATTTCCTCCGTCCCCATTTTTTTTTGGGTTTCTTTTGCGGTCGCGAACCAGAATGGTAATGATATTGAGATACTATGCGTACCGAGTGTATCTGTAATACCTGCCAGCGGATAAACAAATGCATAATCAATCTGAACGATTGATGTTTGGTATCCTGCTCCAACCGAAACAGCCCGATATTCGCGGCTGCCTACACCAATACCGACACGAGCAGTTAAATGTTTATCAAACAGATATTTTTCTATCCCGGTATTACTGGTAATCTCGCCTTTTTTGCTGACTATTTCAGTAGTAAAATTTAGCAAGATGGTTCTGTATGCGAAACCAAGTTTATATTTTGCTGGTATGTTCATCTTTTTATCGTTCAGATTCATATCAGGTTGATTCATATCAATCACTACCAAGCCGAATGAATAGTTATCTTCTAAAATGTATAGCAGCCCGAGGTCGCAACTGAAACCTAATTTTGAATAATTATTTTCTAAAAATAACGAATCGGTAGCGGTATAAATATCGTTTCCATATTTTTTAGATAACAGTTTAGCTGTTAAGCCAACTGAAAACGGATTGTTTTCAGAAAACAATGCCAGCCATTGAGTCAAATTTGTTCCATATGAGACTGCCCAGACATTTTCAGAATAACTATTCTGCAAACTGAAACTATACCAGCCAATACCTAACGCTGAATTTTTATCTAACGGATGCGTGATACCAAGCGTGCCATCAGTCAGATTACTATCATCAGTAAGGTTCCAGAACAATTTCCGATAGCCGCAACTGAACCTACCGGTTGGGTTTTGTACTAACCCTGCTGGATTATAAAATATCGCATTAGTATCATCCGCGATTGCGGTAAATGCATTATTTAGTGCAAAAGCTCGTGCAGTCCCCACACCTCTGCCGACCAGTTCAAAATCAGCATAGAGGCAGGGAGTAGGGTGTAGGGTATAGGGTGTAGGGAGTAACGAATAGCAAACAGCGAGTAGGAAGTAGGAAGTAGCGAATAGCAAACAGCGGATAGCGGATAGTGGATAGTGGATAGTGGATAGAAGACCGACTGCTAACCTATTCGCTATTCGCTCTACGCTATTTCTTAATTGTTTAATTGCGTTATACATATTCATTTTTTTTCTTAAACCACTGAATACATTGAACGCACTGAACTTTTTTTTTCCGACTGAAGTCGGGTATAAATCTTTTAACCAATCATCTTGCGACCACTACGGTGCCGTTAAATACCTTTTGCTGGGTTGTGATTTGGTAGATATACACGCCACTGGGCGCTTTTTCACCATCAGCATAATTCCCATCCCAGAGTAGCGAATTATCAGTACTGCCGATTTTCAGGTCACTAACAAACGCACCTGTAATATCGTATATT
>JBFLWK010000104.1 GCA_040757695.1 Elusimicrobiota bacterium | reverse complement strand
TTAACTATTCATAGGAATTGTTCAGGTTTCTTGTGCATCCCTGTTTTACAGGGTTATTCCATTTTTGTCAATGAACAATATGTTTCAACATTTATTAGCAAAAATTTGCCAAACTACAGTTATTTATAGTTCCTAAAGATTTAAATCAAATACAATAATGGCTTCACAATTCATAACCGCGTTTGACCCAATAATGCCAATCTTCAATAGCTTCATATGTTTTATCTCTTAATTTGATTCCCACAAGTTGAGATAAAGGTACAGATATAATACTCTTTTGCCAACGAATATTAACAAACATCTCATGTTGACATTCATCTTCTGAAGCCATCCCTATTACTTCTACTATATCTCCACTTCTAAGAGGAGATGTTGGCCTTTTCATAATACACTTTGCAGTAAATGGAAAACTTAACTTATCTTCAAGATAATAATACCATCCCATTGCCTGTTCTTCTTCATCATAACAGTCAACGATTATCTCATTTGTTATACGATTTTCTCGTATTTTATTTTCTTTAATGGTAACCTTCACTTAATTATATTTTGATTGATAGATTGAATTAAAGATTTTTTCTTTAAATGGCCGCAACACAAATATAAAATTTATTTTTTCAACTTTTTAATTTTGATTATTTCAACTGCTGTTCCCCATATATGAATACACATAACATCTTTTTGTTCTTTCGCTTCAAAGTATATGCGTAACCCGTTAGACGCATCAAGTACCCAAAAGCGTCCTAATTTGAAAGTTGCCTGTATCAAATATGGAGCGTCTAAACGGGGTAAACACAGTTACTTATTTCCATATTTCTATATTTCCATTTTTTCTGTGTCATTCTGTGGCTTATTTTGTACAATATCACTTCCAGTTACCCGGAAGTTTTAATCCCGTCAAGGCGGGATGGAACAGTATACCTAACAGATTTATGATGGCCAACTCTGACAACCACTTTGTATTCAAGAAGCGGTTTAAGAACATAATGTGCCCCAGGAAGAGTTGTCCTGATTGCTCTGGCTATATCACGAATATTCATTATTCCCCGCTCTTGTAAAACCCGTAAAAGTTTTTCCTGTTTCAGAGTAAGCGAAATAGGTGTTTGAGTTGTAATACCAGTTGACAGTATACGGCTATAAACACGTTCAAGAGTTTCCAATACTGCCTCTGACATAAATTCTAACCATGCATCAAGTGGATATTTCTCTACTTGAACCCGTTGAAGATTTTTAATATAAAGATTTCGGTTCTCAAGCAAAACCTCATCAAGTGAAAAAATATGTAATGTGTCAAATCCTCTGCGGTATAATTCCCAGGTTGCCAATGCCCTTGCACATCGGCCATTGCCATCCCTGAAAGGATGGATATTTACAAACTGCAAATGTAATAGTGCAGAAGAAAAAATAACAGGAATTTCTTTTGACTTACTATTTAACCAATCAAGCAAGTCATTCATCAAATGAGAAACCTTCTGCCAGTTAGGTGCTGAATACATACCAGCCCGGACATTTACTCTCCTGTAATCTCCAATCGGTCCTTCATCAACAGCACCTGTCGCTATAATCTTATGAAGCCACATAATGTCTTTTTCAAGTATAACAGATTTCTTTTCATTTTTGGTTATCCATTGAATGGCGTCTATGTAATTTTTAGCCATTCTGATATGTTTCTCAGGATAACCAAAAACTTTTTTGCCATCAAACAAAGATTTAACCGCATCCACAGAAAGTGTACATCCTTCTATGGCTGTAGAACCATGAGCCAAACGAATTACAGCATCACGAACTAATGACGGTATCCATGGAAGTCTTATACTTGATGCCTGTATTTTTGAACGCAGTCCAGCAATATTTTCTAATAATTCTAATGTTCTATTATTAACCTTGTAAATTGGTTGCCACATATCTTTCTATTGCATAAAGTTTACATAAAGTTTTGCATAAAGTCAAGTCAGGAGTTTCTTGGGAAATCTTGGGAACATCTAAAAATTATTTTCCCCAAATCTGATTGAACCATCCCTCGCTTATACTTACCTCATATTGTGGATTTAACCACAATGCTTTAGGTTTGTCTTTGAAGATATTTCGTTCATTGAAAGTAAAACCCTGCCGTTTTTCAAGATACTTGATATCACCGCACCCGAGTATTTGGCAATCAACTGACATAGACGGACATTCTTTCCTATGACATATATTACCCAAGAACTGTTTATTTTTAGTGAAAACAAACACATCAGGACTGGCATGAAATTTACCTAAAACTTTGCGATGAGATAGCGCAAGCCTATCAATACAATCTGTATTCTCAATAAAAACCATCAGGTCAATATCTTTTGCTATTCTCTTTTTGCCTGTTGCTAACGAGCCAAAAAGTGCAATTTCAATTATACCATCAATTTTACTTGCTAACTCTACAAACATATTTATTGATTGTTCAATCAATTCCTTTTTCTTTTTGATTTCTTGTTCAATCCAGTTATCCTCTCTGTCATCTTTTTCAACTTTTATCCCGATACTTTCTAACCACTCTGTAGCTTTTTGTTTAATAATTTTATCATGAAAATCATACCACATGATTTGTTCTTCAGGATTTTCAGCAAGCACATCTTTGAATCTTCGGAATGCTCCTTTTCCATTAATAGCACGACTTAATTCACCCTTCAGCCCTTCATCTTTTACTGTATAAATAAAATCTTCCATATGCCGGTATGCTTCCCCTGATGATATAGTCGGTATTGCTTCATAACGGTCAGGTTCTTCATCAATTTTATCCGAGACATTTTCATCATCATATTCATTGTTGAAACCAGAAACTGTAATAATTTCTCCAGTTTCCAAATCAAAATAGTGCTTAATCTCCATAGAATTGTTTTCCATTGCACCACAGATTTCATCAATATTAACAGTAATTTTATTTATTTTAAACATTAACTGAATCTATCTCTAATTTCATCAAAATATAAACCTTCATGGTCAGCAAGTTCGTGAGATTCCATTTTTGATATTTCATTCAATATAACTTGTTTTTTCTTTTTCCAGTTTTTATCTTTAAGTACAATATCAGTATATTTTTCTCCATATTCAGATATAAGTCCACTGGGAAATATCTCATCGCTACCGTATTCCTCAGCATACTCTAAACATCCCATAATCAATGCAAAGTATGTTCTCCTTGCTAAATCATAATCACCTGATTTTATTAACCTTTTTGCTCTACTCTCAATAATATTTAATTTTAATAACATCTCTCTGTCTGTGATTCCTCCCGGTGGAGTAGAATCTTCAAATACCTTTTTTACAATTTTTTCAGGCTCATATTGGTCTTTCAGAGCATAAAGTTCAATCACATCAGGCTGTACCTCATACAAATCGTATAAAATATCCACCAATTCTTCTTTACTATAATGAGCAAACTTTTCTTTAATATTTTCCTCTGATTGAAAACTCTCTGGCTCTTTCAACCACGCAAGAAACGTAGCCACAATATGTTTACAATATCCCCCACGGTCATAAGGACAATTACAGCTAACACGAACATTATCCACTATCACTTGATATTGTCTTGTACCAACCACAGTTGCTTTAAATCCATTTTCAGTTTTTATCCGATGCCTCACCTGTCCTGACTGATAATAACTTTCTCCACGGGTAAACACTTTTGGATCGGTTCTATCTTGGATGCTTTTAATAGTATCACTGAAATTAATCATTGAATTTTATCTGAAAACCAATCATAAGATTTCTTTCAGTCTGGTATTTTCTTCTTTCAGGTAGGTAAATTCTACTAATATCTCTCCAATTTCTTTTTTGTTTTGTCAATTCAAATTGTTTTTGAAATTACATGTGAGCTTCTATCTACTTATCACCTATCTCTATTTCCTGTTTTAATTTGATAGGAATATCCATACCAATCAGTAGTGTGGGAGGGACATATTAAACACAAAATTTCAGACGCTAAAATTAAAACTACGGGGACGACGGGATTTGAACCCGCGATCTTGGCCTTGACAGGGCCACATGTTAAACCAAGCTACACCACGTCCCCAAGAACATCAATTAAAAATGTAGAATGTAAAATTAAAAATTAACTACAGCAATACTTTTTCACTTTTAATTTTGAACTTTTAATTGCCTTTATTGGGCGATGCAGGGATTGAACCTGCGACTTCCACCTTGTAAGGGTGGCACTCTCCCGCTGAGTTAATCGCCCGATATATTGAATTGCTTTTACTGCCCCCAACGAGAGTCGAACTCGTGCTACCACCTTGAAAGAGTGGTGACCTAACCGCTAGTCTATGGGGGCAGATATCGTCTTAAACTAATTTTTTATCCGTTTTATCGTCGGAAATATGCTGGCTATTCATTTTTCATCTATTTATATCAGTTTTTACCAAATCCCCGCAATTTTGACAACCTTTGGGCATACTTTGGGCATACTTTTTTGGAATTTAGCGATAATAGCACCGTCGGAGAAAATGGTCTTTTTAATGTATTTGTTCCCTGTTTTGTTAACATTATTTTTTTAACAAAATTTTATAACCTTTCGCGTGTTCAACTATATGAATTTTGCCTTCACGGGCAAACCAGCCAATGCCCATGTAAAGAACGGTGTTTGTGAAACCCAATGCAGATTTAAGTTTCATCGCCGTTACTTCACCGTTCTTGTCAAGGTATCTCCAAATCTGCCCGGCTGTGTTTCCGATTCTGTTCATCATAAAAACTTTCTTCTGTAAATGATTTTACAAAAATTATTTCTGTTTGTCAAGAATATTTTTTGATTTTTATACAGGATAGATGTGGCATATAGTATAAAATGAATAGCTCTGTGGGAGTTCTTTATATCTGTAAGTGGCAGATGATTACATCCGGTTATTATTAAAGGTTCTTTTTTTCTGTCTTTCTACTTGGTATCAGTTTTTCGTAAGACAGGTCGGGTTCTATGAGTTTCAATTTACGCAGTCGGCAGTAAATACTAACCGGCGAACGCTGAAATATCTTTGCTAATTCTTCAATATTCTTTTTAGTTGCATATTCGTTTTTTAAGTCATTGTCTTCTTCTTCGGACCAAGGCAATCCACGACGGGTTTCTTTTTCTGTTTCCGTAAGAGTATCTTTCTTGCGTTTCTCCGGTATAAGCTCTGCCTGAAAATCTTGTAAGGCTTTATTTGCTTTAAGTAATTCTTCCAACTTTGTAGAAAATTTCGCAGATTTTTCAGCAAGAACTTCCTTGCCTACATTGGTGATATGAACAAGCGGATACCAAAAATCACCTATCTTGTCCTCGGCAAAGGTCAGCAACCGACTTTCAAGCAGAAAATCATATAATGCTTTTACATTCGCTTCTGGAACACCGCTCATCAATCCAATATACCGCACATCAAGGTTACTGTCTTTCCAATTTTTCAGTGTTACAACACTCCGTCGTTGCGAACCTCTCAAAATTCCAACAATAGTTCCTACACCTCGCTTGCCAGATATTTGATTTACCAGAGATAGCATTATGTACTGCGAAAAATTAAGTTCCATTTTTGTTCACACTTGTTTTACTGAAAATGCGAATTAGGGTTTACTGATAAATTATTTTTTTGTTAATATGATATCGTTGAAAAAGTCAGTTACAGTTCCAGTTGGGTTGCTTGAACATAATTTTTTAGCAGATTAACTGGCAGTGACCGTCAATAACTTTTTCAAGTTTTTCAGATTTTTTGCAACTTTTAATTTTTTTCGCTCTTTGAATCACTTTGCCACAACCACACGCAATGCAATTTTTGGCGGTGCAGATAAATCATAAAGCAAAGTAATAATCCGCTTGCAGTTGACCACAACACAGGACATCAGCGACTGGATTTGCATCTTTGTCGGGCGTGTGTTTATCAACATAATCGTCTGGTTCGCATTTCCCGTGCTCTTTCTTCAACTTGAAAAGATTCACTTTCGCCTGAATGTGCGTTGAATCAACTATGTGAAGTTTGTCGGATACCAAATTTTTTGAGCGGGCGATTTCTACTATTTTATTGAAAATGTTTTTGAACCGTTCAACTCCAAGATGGTCACGAAATCTTGATAATGTTGAGTGGTCGGGACCCTGTTCGTCGGTATCCAAGCCGAGAAATCACTTGAACGATAGTCGGTCGTTGACCTCGTCCTCAATATCATAGTCGGACAGGTCATATGTAAACTGTAAAAATATTTCTTTGAAGACGACCTATAATAATCTCTTGAACATATTTAGCCCTTCCATCGCATTATCATTATTCTTGTAGTATTAACTGAAACAAAGGAATATTTTTGTTTGAATATTTTCTATATCCAGCAACTACAAGGTCAGCACAATCAATGCCAGTATATTCATTGTCCTGACTATCAACGGAACCAAAAACGCCGGGTACATTGTAGTATGAACTCAACCATCCAAGATAAGTATTGTCTTTTCTAAAATCAATTCTATGGACTTTTTGTGTTATTCCACAATAATCAACACTCTCTTTACCCGGAGTGGCTAAAACCTGTTTCTTCCCACTTTTATCTGTATAAATAATTTTAACTTTATACCAGTTAATTTCAATATTTCCAAACTCCGATTCATTCCATTGTCTTATTTCTGACGGTGAAACATTTTTTTCATTAATTCTGATATTTCTTACTGTTGTAAAGTAAGTTTCTTTTTGATATAAGTATGTTTTAATAACACAGTATAAATTAGGGTTCACTGAAAAAAGCAAAAGTTCATTGACATATAGACGGAAAAATAGTATAATAGGACATTAAAAATAACACAAAAACTGCAAGGAAAAACGGGAAAAGAGCCAAAAACCCTTGCAGTTTTGACAGTGAACGGAGGCAAAAAATGTCCTATAAAGTAAAAGACCGTAGAACTGGGAATTTATTTTCAGA
>JBFLWK010000103.1 GCA_040757695.1 Elusimicrobiota bacterium | reverse complement strand
AATAGGATTCTAATAAGGTCTGATAGGATTTCTGTTACACTTAAAATTGGGAATAATTACTATTATCATACAGCATTGGTTCCAATTACCAAAGATGTTTGGCATCATTATGGAGTAACATACGATGGTGAATGTGTAAAGATTTATTTAGATGGAGTAGTTGTATATACTGGCGTGCAGACAGGTAATTTGGACAATGATGGTATGCCAACAAGAATAGGAGCAGGAGCAATAGGGCTGTATTGGGATTGGTATCTGTTTGAAGGTAAGATAGACGAAGTTGGATTGTATAGTAGAGCGTTAACAGCCGAAGAAATACAAGTTCGTGTTGGGTTAGTTTCAACCGTGACAAAGTTATGTGACGGCGAGCATACGCTTTCGTATTATTCAGCTGACAATGTAGAAAATAAAGAACCGATAAAGACAAAAACGATAGTGCTGGACAATACATCGCCTGAGATAACGATAAGTACTGCTATAGCCGATAGAAAATACATAGCAACAATTGATAAGATTAAGATTGATATTGAGATTAAGGATTTAAGTCCTGTAAATACAACAGCATATTTAACACTTGTAGAAAGTCCGAAGTCCGAAGTCCAAGGTCAAAAAGTATATGTGAAAGCTGGTGATAAAATAGAACCGCTGGATTTACCATATTACGGTTTCTACACGCTGACGGTGGAAGCGAGTGATTGTCTGGGACATTATTCATCTTCAACAACCGCGAAGTTTGAGGTAATCTGGGATACGAAACCACCGAGGACAACCCTAACGGTTGGCAATCCGAAATACAACAATTACATAACCAGCGCCACGCCGATAACCTTGAGTGCCGCTGATGATTTGATAGAAGTTGGTGACGAGAAAGGATTAGGAGTGAAAGAAATAAGATACTCAATAGATGGTTTGCCGTCTACCGTTTACCGTATACCATTTACCATTCCTTCTGAAAGTTCTCACACAATTACATATTACAGCGTTGATGTTATTGGCAACACAGAACAGGCGAAGTCACTTGAAGTTATTGTGGATACTACTGCACCGACGACGCAACTGCAGATAGGAGTTCCGAGATATGAGATAGGAGATAAAATATTTGTAAGTAGTGAGACAGCGATAATGCTTACAGCGATAGACGGTGGAATAATTCCCTGTGGAGTGAAGTATACCGAATACAAAATAGATGATGGTGGTTTTACCATCTACCTCTCTACCTTTTACCTTTCTACCTTACCTGAAGGAGAACACACAATGACTTATCGCAGTTACGATAACTTACTGAATTGCGAGCAAGAAAAATCATTAAAAGTGGTAATAGATAACTCTTCACCCGAGACATTTGAATCTGTGAGTGAGCCAAAATACGATGAATACATAACATCGGATTCGCAATTTTTACTTGTTGCGATTGACTCAGGAACAATTCCATCAGGTGTAAAAGAAACAAGATATTCAATTAGCAATTCCACGAATGTAAATCCTGAATATACTAAATACACATCAACATATAGTATCACAGGTGCGGATGGTATTTACACAGTAGCATATTATTCAATAGACAATGTAGAAAACACAGAAGCGGTGAGAGATAACACGGTAAAACTGGACAATACAAAGCCGGGAAGTCAACTAATGGTAGATGGTAGGAGTGAGACGGTAGATGGAAAGACATACATCACACCTGAAACAAAGATAATTATCACAGCAGAAGACCCTGTAATTAATGGAGTAGCCTCTGGCTTGAAAGAAATTTATTATTCAACTGATACATTACACTTTACACAATACACAATACACTTTATTCTTCCCGAAGGCATTCATACTGTAAAATACTACGCTGTTGATAATCTCAACAACACCGAACTCATCAACTCAAAAACTTTTTATGTTGACGGCACACCACCAGTTACAGATATTGTTATCGGTGAGCCGAAGTTTTCAGCATTCAACGAAATGTATATCTCGCCGAATACTCCGCTCACATTGACAGCGTCGGACCCGGTTTCAAATGATGTCGCATCCGGCGTAAATAAAACAGAGTACTCAATTGACGATTCATCTTTCACCGTCTACCTGTCTACCTTCTACCTTTCTACCGAGGGTGTTCATACGATCTACTATCGGTCAATAGATAATGTAGAAAATACAGAAGCAATAAAATCCTACACAGTGTTTGTTACGATAATTCCTGATTATGCGTTAATTGGTATAGATGAAGCAAAGATAAATGGTAAGGCACAGGTAACAGGTGATATAAGAAGCAATGGTGAAGTTGATATAAACGGTCAGGCAAAAGTTATTGGCGATGTCTATGGTGAGACAGTGAAATTAAATGGAAAAGCAGAAGTTACTGGAAATGCAATAGAGAATGCAGTCAAAATTAGTTCTGTTCCGATTGACTTATTATCAATAACTACTTATGTTATTCAAAACAATGACAACGCTAAAATACCACATACACAGAAAGGTAAAAGCCCAATTGATGAAGAGTTGAAATTCAAGATTGCTGACAAAGATACTATAACACTTTCGTCAGGAACATATTATTTTACAGAGATGGATGTTTCAGGTGAAGCGACAGTTAATATTTCTGGGGCTGTAAACATACTCTGCACAGGCAAGGTAAAAATTTCTGGTAAAAGCGGATTTAATTCAAGTGGAAACATTTCTGATTTAATAATATTTGTTGATAAAGAACAGAAAGAAGATGATAACGATAAAGGTAAAGAAAAGGATAAAAATAAAGATGATGATGATAAAATAGAAGCGGGCGAGATAAAAGTAGATGGAGAAAGCCAACTTACAGCAATTGTTTATGCACCGTATTCTGAAATAAAAGTGGATGGCAAAGGCAATGCTGTTGGCAGTTACTTTGGGCTTGAATCTGATGTAAATGGCGAAGCAACCGTTTCAATTAATAAACCCACAACACTACTTGCTTCTGCTCCAATCTCTCAAGATATCAATCGTGCAATTTCTGATTTTGTAAAAGGCGAAATATACTCATTTCCGAATCCTGCGAAAGGTGGAAAATATCCGACGATACACATAGAAGTCGGTGTTGCCGACAAAGTTGAAATACGAATTTACAACATTGCAGGTGAGTTAATACATTCAACAGAGATCACAGAGCCGCCACAGGACAGAAACAATGATGGAAGATATGCATATGAATACCCTTGGGACATCTCTGATATCGCAAGTGGTGTGTATATTTATCTTGTGAGAGCGAAAAAGAGCGGGTATCCCGACATAAAGGCACAAGGGAAATGTGCAGTTATAAAGTGAGGTTTTTATGAAAAAAATTTTTATTTTTATTTTTGCCTTAACCTTTGTACCTCTCTACCTCTCTACCTTTCTACCTGCATCATCAAACACTGGTGCCTCGTTTTTAAACATTGGCACATCAGCCCGTGCAACATCATTAGGTGGTGCTTATGTAGCAGTAGCGAACGATGCCGGAGCAATCAATTACAACCCTGCAGGAATTTCACAATTGCGAAATAGTGAAATAATAGGACAGCACACGGAGTGGATTGCTGATATCAAGCACGACTTTCTGGCGGGAGCATTTCCGTTGAAAAAAAATGCGATAGGGTTTAGTGCGATACTGCTCTCACAAGGGAAAATAGAGGGCAGAGACGAAGACAGGAACAAAACAAATAGTTTTTCTGCCTACGATACCGCCTTAACATTTTCATACAGTAAGCAGATAAGCAGGACAGCAGGTAAGCAGTTAAGTTTAGGCACTAATCTCAAACTCATCCAGCAAAGAATAGAAGCTGAAAAAGCAACCGGTTTTGCATTTGATGTCGGCTTACTTACCCGCTTATCCGCTTACCCGCTATCTGCTGGTATTTCATTCCAGAATCTCGGCCCGAAGATGACTTTTATCTCGGAAGGATATAATTTACCGTTGACAGCAACAATTGGTGCATCCTACAACATCAAGAATGCATTAACACTGGCACTTGATATGAAGCAAAAAATATACGATAATAAAACAGAAATCTCATTCGGCACAGAGTATGTCCCAATAAGTCCGTTAGCATTACGACTTGGTTATTTGAAACCGCTAACCGCCAACCGCTCACCGCTAACCGACTTTACTGGATTGGGTGGCGGGTTAGGTTTACGAATTCTCAATTTTTCAACCGACTATGCCTTCGTGCCATATGGAGATTTAGGGAATACACATAGAATATCATTCAGCATAAAATGGTAAATTATTTCACGGGGTGGTTAGGCACGGGTTCAAGTACCGAGTAAAGATTGAAAAAACTCGGGGCATTAGAACAAAGGACTCAAAGTCCTGCCTGATTCAGTTCAACTGTCGGTGTAGGCAACTGACACAAAAAGGTTGTTACTGGAGTGCCAAATCTCTTTGTGCTGACCACCTCGTTTATTTTATGTACCTGGTTTTTACTAATGAAAAAAAATGCTACGCTTCTTTTTATTGACTTAATAGGTTCATCAAATATAGCAAATATTTTATCACTTGAACAGTATGATAGATTCTTAACATCTTTTCATAATGTTTGTATAAGTACAATCAAGAACTATTTTCGGAGATTCTATACAAAAACAGAACAGCAAGAGTTAGAATTTTCAGTAAAAGGCGATGAGTGTAGCCTATTTTTGTATACCAGAGAAAAAGCGAGAGATTTAAAAATTGCAATTGAAATTGCTTTACAAATAAAACGAAGATGGTTAACCGAAAAGATAAATAGAGATAGAGTGAAACAAGATAAATCTCCATTTGATGTTGGCATAGGAATTCATTATGGACAGGTGATACTTAACCCCAGATTTTGTATTAGAGGTAAAAAAATATCTGCTGAAGGGTTTAATATTAGCGTTGCAAAACGAGCAGAGTCTGTTTCACGACAAGGTAAATATACAAAAATTATGGTGACACGAGAAGCATACTTTCAGATGTCAGAATTGAAAATACCGGTATCTTTTACTGACGAAATGAATATAGGATTGAAAGATGTTGGATTAACAATAAATGTATATGAAATTAGAAGTTACGGATTAAAACGGAGAAAAGCATTTGCACCTGGTATTACAAAAGATATTGGAACTCTTGAAAAATTGTACAAAGTAGCACCGTTTGACCTATGGCTTGGATTAAGATTAGTAGAAAACTATTTGAAAAGGCAGGACGAAAAACGTGCAGAATCTGTTTTGAAACGGATGTTAATAATAGATCCTAAATATGCCGAAGCACACTTTTACTTAGGATTTATCTATGATGGGCAAAATAATTCTGTTGCAGTAGATGAATACAACAAGGTATTAGAGATTGTTCCAGATGACATAGATACTTTATATAATCTTGGGTTGTTTTATAAAAGAATGAAGAGATTACAAGAAGCACTCAAAGCTTTACAACAATTTTTAATGTACGCTCCAGCAACAGATAGAGACTATGAACGGGTAAAGAATATAGTATCAGAGATAAAGAGAAAAAAACCAATGGATAATTTATCTAAACTAATGCAGCGAGCAAGAGAAGAGGGGAAACCCATATCTTTAATTCCACAAAAAAGACATTATGCTTAAACTTGGCACTTCTGGTTTTTCATATCCCGACTGGCGAGGAAATGTTTACCCGCAGAAACTCCATCCAAAAAATATTCTGAAATACTACGAGCAACAACTCGGTTTTGTCTGCATCAGAATAAATTCAATCCTATCCGCCATAAAAATTTCTTGCCTTTTGACCTGAAAAAAGTATAATAAAACTTAATAAGAAAATCTAAAAATAAAATGAAAGATATCCTTCTCACTGGAAAGCCGGGAGTCGGAAAGACAACGATAATCAAAAAAATTGTAGCCCGACTTGATTCTGTTGGTGGATTTGATTTCAGGAAGCAGTAATTTCTGCTCTCAACAGTCAAAAGCAAGTCATTGGCACAATAAAAGAAAAACCCAATACTTTCACTGATAAAATCAAAAAAAGACAAAATGTTAAAGTTATCTCTGTAACAGTTGAGAACAGGAACTCAATTCCAGATAAGATTCTAGCAGATATAAAAGGGGAATAGATGTTAGAAAAAATTAAATGGCTTGGTCATGCAAGTTTTCGTATTGAGGGTGAAAAAACAATTTATATTGACCCGTGGAGACTAAAAAAGGACTTGCCAAAAGCAGATATTGTTTTAATAACCCATAACCACTATGACCATTGCTCACCAGAAGATGTTCAGAAAATCAGCAAGGGGGGGAAAGAAACAGTTATAGTTGCAAACAAAACTTCTGCTTTGAGTTTTTCAGATATGGAAGTTAAGACAGTCAAGCCGGGCGATAAAATTACTGTGCATAATGTTGATATAAAGGTAACTCCAGCGTATAATATCAACAAGCCATTTCATCCGAAGTCATCTGATGGTTTAGGATTTATAGTCACTGTTTCTGGTCAGCAAATTTATCACAGTGGTGATACAGACATAATTCCTGAAATGAAGAATATAAAATGCGATATTGTACTTCTGGCAGTTTCTGGCACATATGTGATGACAGCATCGGAGGCGGCAAAGGCTGCAGAAATGCTCAAACCAAAAATTGCTGTCCCAATGCATTATGGAGAAATAGTTGGTGGTAATGAAGATGCTCAAAAATTTATTAACCTGTGTAAAAAATTATCCATAGAAGCAAATGTTAAGAATAAAGAACAATGAAGAGAAAAAATCCTATGAGAACAACCTTGCTTAAAATTTTAGTTATTATTGTTTGTGGCATTATTGCTTTTTATAAACTATATTTTTCAGACAGAGTTACAGTTAGAAAAATAATAAATGACGGGAAAATTGCAGTAGAGACCGAAAATGTGTTCGCCTGTATATCATATGTATCAGAAGATTATTCTGATGATTACGGAAATAAAAAGGAAGGACTTGAAAAAGCA
>JBFLWK010000102.1 GCA_040757695.1 Elusimicrobiota bacterium | reverse complement strand
TATCTATTATTGAACTAAAGGATTTGTTACATGTCAAACATCTTCATCAAAAAGAAAAAATTTTATTAATTCTTTTTGCAGAAAATAATGCTCCTAAAAACGTTAAGAAAATTAAAGAAATAGGTTCTTCTGCTGGACTTAGAGAAATAAATAGATGGAATATATCACAGATTCTGAAATCTGCTAAAGGTTTTGCTATACATACTGAAAAGGGATGGGAGTTAAATACTCAAGGTAAGAAATATGTTGAAGTAAACATATTGAAAAAGGAAATTAACAAAACTTCTTATAATTTTTATTTGCTTGATATTAATTTTCAAGATATTCTTTCTGATACCGAAATAGCAAAAATTTTAGACATCAGAAAAATGGAAATAGGAAAAAACATAACTTCTCAAGCATATCTTTCATCTATAATAATGATGGGAAGCCTTATTGAGGGCTTACTTGGTTATATGATAAGACAATATCCTAAAATGGCTAATCAGTCTAAAAATGCACCAAAAGACAAAAACGGAAAGATTAAACCGTTTTCTGAATGGACATTGAATGATATGATAGATGTTGCATATGATGTAAAATGGATAACTGGAGATATAAAAAAATTTAGTCATTCACTTAGAGAATATAGGAATTTAGTGCATCCTTATTTACAAAAAGATACTAAAGAATTTCCATATGAAGATTCTTGCAAAATTTGTTTGAGTGTAGTATCTGCAGCTATAAATAATATTATTCAGTTTATTAAAAAAAATCCTACAATATAAAATAGAGCCAAACTCTTCTTTCTTTTATGATAAAATGATTATATAAGGGTTTATGAATTTATTAACTCAGCATAAAATTATTATTGGGGACTTAAATAATGGGGAAGAATATAAAAAATCAAATTTACTTATCATATAAAACTCTTCAGTTCAAATCCCGTCTTATTTCTAATGTGATTAGAACTCTTTTTGACATAAAAAGGTTGGTATTTAGTTTGCGTCTTAAACCCTCTATGGGATTTGAACTTTTAAGATTTCTTTTCATACTTAATATGCCTTTTAGATTTTTTGATAAATTGATTTATCTCACTAAAAGAAGAATGGCTTTCGGTGTTATTATCAATCACATCGCAGAACACTTTAGCCCGGCCATTTTGATGAATAACAATCTCGCCATTTGTAATATGCCTTCTTTCAATCGGGCATTCAACGGTAATCTTATATTTAATACTCATACTTACCTCCCACAAGGAAGGATATATTCTTTAAAGGGAGAAAGCAATAACGAAATATTATAGGAGGTGTAATATGGGGTTCCCAGAAAGTATAATTAAGGAAGCATGGCAAAGAGCCAATGGTAGATGTGAGTGTCGGAGAAAAGAACATAATCACTTATATATAAGATGTAATAAAGAATTGGTTTGGGAGAATAGGGGAAGAGAAAATGGGCGTGGTGCATGGGAAGCTCATCATAGGATAAGTGTTGAGAGTGGAGGAGATAATACATTATCTAATTGTGAGATACTTTGTTGGGATTGTCATTCTAAGACACTTTAATTTTTAGAAAGAGGTATTTATGAATATAGTAGACATTATAGAAAAATTAAAAAAATGTGATTTTATATTTCGATGTCAAAAGCGTTTAACTAATAACAAAGGTCAACAACTATTTTTTGATCCAGACCTGATTGTAAATGTATTTGATAATGGAAATATAAGCATTCAAGGTAAGAATGCAAATAAAGTAAAAGATATAATTCCAAGGAAAGCAAATATTGTTCGAAAAGTATTTGTAGTATATGGACATGACAAAAGAGCTAAAGCTGAATTAGAAGCAATGCTTAGACGATGGCAATTAGAACCTCTAATTCTTGATCAACTACCTTCAGAAGGTAAAACATTAATTGAGAAACTTGAAAAATATGCAAGCGATGAGGTTAATTTCGCCGTAATATTGGCAACTCCTGATGATGTAGGGTATCCTTGTAATAATGAAAGTCAAAAAAAATTTAGAGCAAGGCAGAATGTAATATTGGAGCTGGGATTGCTTTTAAATAAGCTTGGCAGATCTCGATTAGCAATAGTAATTAAGAATTCTGATGAAATGGAACGCCCCTCAGATATTGAAGGATTAATTTATTTGCCTTTTAATGATAGTGTAGAAGAAATAAAAACTGATTTGGCTAAAGAAATGAATAAACATAATTTTTCTATAGATATAGCTAAACTCTGATTTATAAAGATTATGATAGAAGAAGGATTGTTTGAAGTTGATCTATTAGGAAAAGGTGGTTTCGGAGAAACTTACCTCGTGCAGGATAAGCGACTTCGATTTGGTAAACAATTAATAGCAGTTAAAGTTCCTGATATTAATGCTAATACTAAAAGTTTAAGAAATGAGATTAATACTTTAGTTAATCTCGGTAGAAATCATAAAAATCTCATTTCCTTTTTGGGATTAGTGAATTTTAGAACAGAATTTGATATAGCATTGGAGTATGTAAATGGTGAAGATTTAAGCAAAAAAATTAAAAGTTTAAGCAATGATATTTTCGCTGGGAAAGATAGTATTTTTTTGAAAATAGAAAATATAATTTATCAAATTTTAAATGGTGTTAAATATATACATGATAACAATATGATTCACAGAGATATTAAACCTTCAAATATTCTTTGTGAAGAAGATGCAATTTCTGGAGATTTGCTTATAAAGATTACCGACTTTGGATTAACACGACGTTTTTCCTTAAATGAAACTGTGACTCGTTGCGGCACTCCATGTTATATGGCACCGGAGTGTTTTAAAGGGAAAGCGAGTTTTACGTCTGATATTTACTCTTTTGGTGTTATATTGTATGAAATACTTACTGGGCAATTACCAATTAACTTTAAAGAATGTATATCATTGGAAGATTATATTGAAGAAGCATATAAACAAATTCCACTTTTGCCATCTGAAATTTTAAATCGAGAAATTGGATTATTAGAAAAAATTGTTATGAAATGTTTAGAAAAAGAACCAAATAACAGATATCAATCTATAGATGATATTCTCAAAGAATTGTCTTATAATCAATTAAATAAAGTTCTAACTAATGAGCTAAATTCTCCTATGTCGGAGAAAGATATTAATTTGAAAAAAGTTGTAGACACTTTTATTGAAGCATGTAGAAAAGAAGGTCTTGTATTATTAAATAAAAAAGATATTGAACATGGCGTTCAAATTGCAATTTCTAATTCTTTACAAAAAAATGTAGTTAATATATATTTTGGTAGAAAAGGTATTTCCATTGTAGTGGGAGGTAAAAGAAGTGCTCTTTTTGATATTCTCAGTAACATTAAAAATCGCTTTTTAAGAGAACTAACGGAAAAAGAAAATAAATCCCAATTAATGAATATTGTCTTACCACCGCCGCCATGGATTGGAACTGATGAATCAGGGAAAGGGGATTATTTTGGACCTTTAGTTATTGCAGGTATTTATGTGGAGAAAAATGAACAAGATTTATTTAAAAATATTGGAGTAAAAGACAGCAAATTACTATCAGATGAACGCATTCTTAAAATTGCTGATTATATTACTAAAATTATAAAAAAGGAAAATTATTCCATAATTGAAATACCTCCAGAAAGTTATAACAAACTATATATTCAATTTATCAATGAAGGAAAAAATCTTAATACATTGTTAGCTTGGGGACATGCAAGAGCGATAGAAGATATTATTAAAAAAGGGAAACAAGCAATAGTTATATCTGATCAGTTTGGAGATGAAAAATATATTAAATCTAAACTATTGAAGGAAACTCGTGTACAGAATGTCAATATAATTCAAATACATAAAGCAGAGCAGAATATAGCAGTTGCTGCAGCATCTATTCTTGCAAGAGCACGATTTTTAAATTGGTTTAAGATGACAGAAAAAGAATGGGGAATCAAATTTCTAAAGGGGTCTTCAACGGCTGTTGAAGAAATAGCTAAATTATTTGTTGCTAAATTTGGGAGAGAAAATTTAGAAAAAGTTGCAAAAGTTCATTTCAAAACAACAAAAAGGATTATAAAATATGAATAATAATGACTATAATGAATTAATAAAACAAAGAAAATATCATGAAGTAATAAAAAAAATAGAATCGCTAAATCCAATATCTAATGAAAAAGCTAAAATATTAATTACTTGTTATGTAAAGACTAAGCAATATGACAAGGCTGTTAACTTGTGTCAAGAACAAATTAGAAAAGCTAAAATGCGAAAAGAGAAATCTGAATGGCAATATCGTTTGGCTGATGTTTGCCTTGAATTTGACTCTCAAAAATCTTTTGAAATAATTAAAGAATATTTAAAGGAATTTAAAAATAGTATTCATGGTCATGCATTAGCAATTTATGCTTGTTCTAAATTAGGTCTTTATGGTGATGTGGAAAATTATTATAAAAGCGGCTGTGATATTTATTTATCTTTTGATGATAATAATAAAAAAAAATATAGTAAACTTATGGCTAAATTACACAAAGCATATGGAGAATATTTAGAAAAGGTAGCGCAAAATGAACATGACCCACTAAAAATTTTAACTGCAATTGAAATTTATCACTTAGCCTTGAAATTGGATAATGAAGATTCTACCATATGGTATAATATTGGGAAACTTCATTTCTCACAAAATAGTTTTTCTGAAGCTGAAAATGCTATTAAAAATGCATTAAAATACAGCAAAGAACCATATATTGTTAGGATGTTAGCAAAAATCAAAATGTCGTTAGGGAAATTTGAGGAAGCGCTAGATATATATAAATCAATTCCAACATCAAAACAACAATCATATATGCTAATAGAGGCAGGTCAATGTGCTGAATATCTAAAAGAATTGAAGATAGCAGGTAAATTTTATAGACAAGCAATAGAAAAAGATCCTAATAAATATTACGCATATTTTTTTATTGGTAAATTATATAAACAATTAGGTGCTAAAGAACAAGCGATAGAAAATTTAAAAAAAGCAATTGATCTGTGTAAAAAAGAAACAGGGAATGAATATCAAAAAGCAAAAGATTTGTTGATTGAAGTAGGGAAAATGCCATCTGGAGAAAAGATTACTTTTACAGAAAAAAAACTTTCTAATCAGTTAAATGGTAAGATTATTAAATACAATAAAGATCGTGGTTTTGGATTTATTAAAACTAACGATAATAGAGACTTATTTTTTCATATTTCAAATGTTTCTGATCGAAGAGATAAAGGTGATCCTAATTATGGAGAGGATGTGTCGTTCGTTATTATACAAGGTTTAAAAGGACCTGAAGCTGGAAGTATTGTTAGGATAAATTAAATTCATATTTTTGATTTTTGATGTCACAGTACCATATAGTTATTTTATGTCATCCTCACATAAGATGATTGTGCCTGACCTTTCCCATATTTTCATAACACTCCATTGCTGTTAAAATCTACCGTTGACTAATTTTTTCCGGGAAAGGATCGTAGTCAATACCGGTTCCTAAAGATGACAAAGAATTTAAAATCATCGGCAAAATGACGCTTTTGATTAGAAGAGTTTAATTTTAAACCTATACAAATTGAAAGTTTAACTTGCAAAATGTATAAATTGATTGTCTTTATAGATTAGACAATAAAACAAGTATTGACTTTTGTGTCAAAATACATTAAATTATCATTAATGTTAATTTAATATGTTTAGTAAAAATTTAATTAAACTTTCGCCTTTATATAATAAACCTTGTTTTTTTACCGAGGATGTGGCAAAACTATTAGATATAACTCTTGAATCCGCAAGAGTATTCGTAACAAGATATTCCCAAAAGAAAGTATTAATAAAAATTAAGAAAAATTGCTATTCTTTTAAACAAAGATGGGATTTAAATAAAGAAGAAGATTTTTTTACGATATCGTCCGTTTTAAGAGTTCCTTCGTATGTTTCTTTGCTTAGAGCTCTTTCTTATTATGAGATAACAACACAAGTGCCGCAGGATACTTTTGAGTCCGTAACGATTCTTTCCACTAAAAACTATGAAATAAAAGGTAAGATGTTTAAATTTTACAAAGTAAAAGAAGAATTTTTTAACGGTTTTATTAAAAAAGATAATTATTTTATAGCGGGGAAAGAGAAGGCGTTTATAGACGCGGCTTATCTTTATTCTTTTGGCAAGTACTCATTGGATTTAAGCGCTATTGATATCCAAAAACTTGATAAAAGTTTAATATTTAAGATCGTAAAAAAATATCCGCAAAAAACAATAGATATTGTAAAAAGAATATGCAGGATTTAATAAAACACGAACAGTTTGAAATGGAAGTTTTGGAAAGGTTATATAACGCCAAAATATTGCCAAAGTTAATCTTTGTCGGCGGAACAATGCTGAGATTATGTTACGGATTAGATAGATATTCGGTTGATCTGGATTTTTGGCTAAAAGATAATACTGATGAGATTGAAGTTTTTAATAAAATAAAAAAGTTAATAAACGATAATTATACGGTAAAAGATATTTTTAATAAACATTTTACGATGTTGTTTGAATTTAAAAAAGAAAGTTATCCCAGGTCGCTAAAAATTGAGATAAGAAAAGAACAAAAGAAAATAAAGCCGGTTAAAACCATAGCCTATTCTCATAATAGTAATATTCAAATAATTTTAAGCGCCATATCGCTTGAAGATATGATGATTGAAAAAACAAACGCTTTTCTCGATAGAACCGAAATTAGAGATGTTTACGATCTGGAGTTTTTAATTAAGAAGGGGATAAAATTAAATTTAGATAAAAATACCGCTGAAAAAATAAAAAATAAAATATTAAATCTAAAAACAAACGATTATAAAGTTAAATTGGCTTCATTGCTCCCCGCGGATAAAAGAAAGTATTATAATAAATCAAACTTTAGAATACTTTTATCCGAGTTAAATAAAATGATAGGCAATTTTTAGATAAATCAAAAATTATTTAATATAGAAAATAGTTATAAAATATAGGTAGTTTTTTGCTA
>JBFLWK010000101.1 GCA_040757695.1 Elusimicrobiota bacterium | reverse complement strand
AAAATTTTTTGCTCGCTAATTTTGCTAAACAATCAATTTCCACTGATTTGTCAAAGAACTTTAAACTTATTTCAGCTACCGCTTGACATAGTGTGTCCACGAATGCACACGAATAAACACTAATTTAAATTTTTTGTTAAAAACTTTTCGTGTCCATTTGTGCTCATTCGTGGCTATAATTTATAATTTCATATGCACTGAAAAACTAACAGAAACTATGTAATCGCCGTTCAAAATCGCTGTAATCATTCTCGGCTTGCAATACGAACCGCCCAGCAAATAATAGAATATCCGATAGAAAGAACTATCCACGAACCGCCCCCGAAAACACACTCCTTGAATTCATCAATCAACTTCTGTGAATGTAGATATTCTAAAGCACCTATCTTGAGTAGCACCTGCGGCTCGTTATAGCCATATAGATTTTTCTGAAAAGGGGGGGAATGTTCCCGAACATAATTCGCAAGCCCTTTAGTTAAATAACTTCTTCCTAAATAAATACCATGAACTTCACCTGAATAAGTAGAAACATCGTCTGGGAATACCATCCACAAAACTTCATTCGTTCCTTGAACAGGAACCCATGTCTGAATAGCCAGAATTCCCGGTTTTTTGTCCGGCAGTAGCGTTACACCTAAAATCGGGATTGGCTGCCTTAATCGGTTCCAGAACTCTTTTGCTAAAATATCATCTACATAAAGATATGTGGCTAATCCAGTATGCGTTGTTCGTGCTAAAAATTGTTGTGCAACTGTATCATTCATAGAACTGATAGGCTCTGAAACCAGCCACACGCAACCTTTGTTGGTTTCTATCAGGTTTTCTATCAATGTAAAAAGTCGGGGCGCATTATCTTTTTCCCGTTTTATCTCTTCTTTTTCGCCAACTTTAAGTGTGAATTCTACACTGCTATGTTCATATACATCTTTTGGTGACACACCTTCTAAAGTTACATATGTGCCGACAAGTTCATTCCGTCTTAACCAGAGTTCTCGCGGGTCAATAATTACCGTAGGATTTCTCGGGTCAGTTACGTAAAAAAAAGCGCCCGAATTTGTTTCAACTCTGAAAATTTTTTTGCTGAAATCAAGTATTGCATTTTTAATTTTAACTCGGCGTGGTGCTCTAACATAATACTCTGTGAGTGCTTTTACAGAGACAGATTTTTCAAACTGAATAATTTTTTCTATTTCTCGCCAGACCTTCCACGCAGGTGCAAACAAAAAAAGCCCGATAATAAAAATCACACCACCAATAATCAACCGCATTGCAACCTTGTTTGAATACCCCAGAAATATCCCGTAAGGTAATTTTTCACGCCTACAAATCCATAAAAGAATTGATGTAATCCATGCTATCAGTATAAGCAGTAAAAGCAATGGCGACCTTGCACAGAGTGCTGTTAGAACTACACCATCAAACGCTATCAGCCAGAAATCTACTCTACCCCAACGTTTGGCACCTAAAAAGTTGATTATCAGCGATGGTATGACAATCGGGAATGAAAATATCAATAGCCACGCTTCTAACGAACTGCTTTCAGACGGTTTAGCAGTATCCATAGATAAAGATGCTTTGACTTGTTGGTTGGATGGCGTGTTTGATACAGAAGTTTGCTCTTGTCGTGTTTTCCATTTAGCAAATATCAGTCCGCATCTCTGACACTCTGTTAAGCCATCCGCCTGCTCATACCCGCAATTCGGACATTTCACCCCGCCCCTCCTTTATTTTTTAGCCACAGAACTTCACAGAATTTCACAGAACTTTTTCTGTGTTTTTCTGTGTGATTCTGTGGCTTGTCTTATTGATAGCCACTGAATTTTACACAGCATTCACCAACCGCCACTGGCACCGCCACCACCAGAAGAACCACCGCCAAACCCACCACCACCACTGCCGGATGAAAAACCGCCCAATCCATCACCAATTCTTCTTCTTTTTTGTACAAAAAAAGTCCAATGTTTTTTCTTTTCCATCCCAATATGATCACTTTTTCCCATGTAATAACCAATTAACGAAGTTAAAAATACATATACTATATAAAAAAACTTCACACTAATTCCTGCAACACTAATGTCCAAACATTTCCAAAATTCAATATTTAATTTTAACACAACAAAAGCAAAACATATGAAAAGAATAAGGGTGCCTATCACTTTATCCTTTATGCCCGAAGTTAAAAGAAAAGCAAGAACCATCCAACCCAATATTCCAATAGCACCTGCCTTTTCTAAATAACTTGGAGGACCTGGACGAGTTTCAACATTTTCTAATCCCAGTATCTTCGCAATTGCAGATGTCCCTTGTATAATACCTTCCGAGTAATTGTTCTGTCTGAAATATGGCAGGATATATTTGTCCCTTATTTCTCCACATTTACCATCGGGAAGTACTGGCTCTAAACCGTAGCCGACCTCAATTCTCATCTTCCTTTCATTCAGAGCAACCAATACCAAAACACCATTATCTTTACATTTCTTACCTATACCCCATTTGTTAAAAAGTTCATTTGCATAATCTTCAACACTCATTCCATCTAATGAAGAAACCGTCACAACTGCAATCTCTGCTGAAGTTTTCTGTTCTACTTGTGTAACAAGCGAGTTTAATTCTGACTCTGTGTTGTCATCTAAGATATTAGCAAAATCACTGATATATCCGATAGGTTTTTGAGGAATTTCTGCATAAAGACAGGCAGTAGAAAGTAGGGAGTAGAAAGTGACACATAGTGTCATTGCGAGCGACTGAAAGGAACGTGGCAATCCTGATGAGATTGTTTCGGTTATACCTTGCAATGACAATCTTGTTATTCGCCACTCGCCACTTACTAAATTTATTTTCATTTTCTCACTTGCTCATTTAGCTAAATGAGCAACTATCAGTTTTCTGTTCCAAAATCTACTTTAGGAACTGCTTTGGCACCTGCTTCTGCTTCAAAAAACGGTTTAGCTTGAAACTTAAAAAAATTAGCAATTATATTCCATGGAACTCTGCGAATTGTTGTGTTCAAATCCTGAACTGCTTCATTGTATTTTTTCCGTTCAACCGCAATTCTGTTTTCAGTCCCTGCAAGTTCGTCCATCAGCCGATTAAATGTTTCATTGGCTTTTAAGCTTGGATAATTTTCTACAATCGCTAACAGCCGTGCAAGTGCTCCTTCCATCAAAGCACCTGCCTTCATTTTTTCATCAACCGTTTGGGCACCTGTATATGATGCTCTTGCTTTTGCAAGATTGTCCAGAATCTCTTGTTCATGTTTCATATACCCTTTTACCGACGATACAAGATTCGGAATTAAATCTGCCCGGCGTTGTAAAACATTCTCTACCTGTGCCCAAGCGGTTGTAACCGCTACATCCCTCTTTACTAAACCGTTATACATCCCACCTAAAATTACAAGAACCAAAACGATAATCCCAATCGTAATAAGTAGATCTTTGTTCCGCATTTTCCCTCCTAAATTTTATCAATCGCAAAGATGATTTCGCTGACGGAATCGTGAACTTCATTATACAGTTCTTCCAATCCCGACCGACCTAATTTGACTTCTTTTTTCTTAAGAGAAACACATCTCTTGAACGGTTTTGACAGAGAATTATCTATCTTGCCTTCTGCCAATTTCTGTGCATAATTAAATAGATGTAAAAACGAAGTCCCTGCATGAGTAAGAAAATCAAAAAGAAGCGCTTTTGACCCTTTTAAGTTGAGCCATTCATTTCTCAGTCGTAAAAGTTTACTGCGTAGTTCAAATTCCAATTGATGCCTAAGATTTTTTGTATCAATTGAAATATCCGAGATAATATCCCTGCCTGTTAATACTTGATATTTTTCTTTTATATCAAGAAACTCAACAGGAAAAACATCAGCAGAATTTTTAAGTTCTTCTTCCGTCCAGAAAACAACACTGATATTCGCTTTCCGTTGTGCACGGTTGATTGTTTTTTCCAGAGAAGCAAGTTTTTTAAGTGTGAGTTCTTTTACAACCACCATCACATTGACATCTGATTCCTTAAGAATATGTTCCCTTTTCACAGCACTTCCATAGAGAACAATTGAAACCAGATTGTCACCATACAACTGAACCAGCGCTTCACAAAACCCATCTAAATACTTCTGCATCTTTGCCCTCCTCCAATTTGCTCTCACTTGCTCATTTAGCTAAATGAGCAAGTATCAGTTTTATGTTTTTTCAGCATCTTCAACTAATATCTGGATTTTTTCTAACTCGCCACCATCACACCAGATTGCACGACATGTTTTGTTGACACAACGGTCAATCACAACAGCGGTAAGTATTGTATGAAACATTTTCGCCATCAGTGAACCACAAAGCGGACACTTAATCTCATGGAACCCATCAGTTGGAGCTATCGTTGTTTTTTGCAATTCTCGCCAGGTTTTAGCACTTTCTATTTCATCTTTGGAAAATCCTTTATCTTTACGAACAATCACTTTTTCTAATATACCGTATTTTAACAAATCGCCGCTACAAAAATTACAATGTAATGTAAAAGTGCCTTCGTACGGCTTTTCAACTAACGGGACATTACAGCGCGGACATCTGTTTTTTGAAACCACGCCTGACATTCTTTTAATAAACAGTTGTAGTAAAAGTTCGTTATCGCCTGCACGAGTAATTTTATCATTATCTCTTGAACAAACCCATGTTGATGGCTTAATTGTATCTAATGCAAGTATCTGTATTGGTGTGAATGGTCCTTCCCATTTTTTATTTATATGCGCAAAAAATTGTGGTGGTTCTTTTTGCGCTTCGCTCACCGAGAATAAATTCTCGGCTACAAGATGGTGTGAATTTGCTACATTGACAGCGGGTTGAAACCCGCCATTCTGCAAATTCTCTTTAATTTCAATCACATCTGTTTTTGCCCAAGTCATCAGTTTTTTAAGTCGGTCTGCAACAGGCGGGTGTGTGCTGAAAAGATTAGCAAAAAAACTATATTCTTCGTCTAAAAATGATACTTTTGGATTTAAAATAAAAAGCGAGGCAAACCATTCCGGTACTTCAAAACTGCCTCTGTATCGTTGCGAAATTTTGTAAAGCGCCTCGGCAAGCGAAAGCGGGTCTTTGCACATATTTACTGCATTCGCATCAGCAAGAAATTCGCGGTTTCGTGAAATCGCCATATAGATAAATCTGGTGATAAATTTGCCAAGTGTCGCCAGAAACCATAAAAACGGACGGGCTAAAAACAATGTTGCGGATGCCCTTGTTTTTGACAACACCTGCCAGAGTTTTGATTTCGTAAAAAGCGACTTAAGACGGTCAAATATGCCTAAAATGTTACTTACCGTCGTCGCAAGTCGGGAATCGCCTGAAACCAGATGTGCCGCTTCGTGACAGACAACCGCAGTTAATTCAGAACGGTCTAATCGTGCCAATGTGCCTTCCGTTACACCAATCGCTGTAAAATGATAACCATCTTCAACTGAAAATGCATTGCAGCCTGCAGATGGAATAACCACCGCCATAATCGGTCTTATGCCTGTTGCTGATTCTGCTTCCTGTACAATATTTATAAAAATTTTGTGATATTCATCTCTTTTATCCGACGGCGCTGCATTTAACTGCTCAAGGATTTCGTTGAGTGCTCGTTTCCTTGCAAACCAAAAATGAATTATTGCCGTGAAGAAAGCAACCCCTGTAGCAATAACATTGAACAGCCAGAATTTTTTCACAATAAAAAAATAAAAATGCTTACCAAGACAAATAAGTATTATTGCAAATATCAAATTAAAAAAAACAGTGTAAATTATCAGTATCAGAACAAACAGCACCCGGGTGGTTCGTTCGGCTTGCTCTCTGGCATCCAAAACGGTTTCGGCAGGAAGAGAGTAGAGCATAAATGTCTCGCAGATCGCTGTTTGTCATTCTCGTGTAAACGGGAATCTATGGATTCCCACTTTCGTGGGAACGACGTCTGCGGTTATTTGTATAAATTATACATAAAATTGGAAAAATTTCAAATAAAAAAAATCCACTCCCCGAAAAAGCGGAACGGATTTTTTTATATCTATTAGTTATTAGAGGCTGTCCGACAACACCTGTTTTGGGTAGTCCCTTGTAGCCGACACAGCCTTTTAACTTCGTCCCCTAAACGCGATAAAATCGGCTATGGCAATCTGTTCTTCGTTTGTCATTGCAACCCCAATGGACATAGGGGGAAGCAATCTCATCTGAATGCATTTATCGGGAATCCAATTAATTGAGGACCGTCCCCAATTCCAATTCCTCAGTTTTCGATACACTTAAATATCCTAACCTGAAATCACAAAGACGCTATGTTAAAATTGAAACACACATTAACTTTTCTATATCGTTTCAAAACTCCGTTTGTTTTTTATCTCGATCATTAGCCATTTTTGCTCTGAATAAATCACAAACCACAATATAGGGAGCAAGAGCACTTCTATATGATTCCTCCATATCTACGCTAACAGTATAGGATGTTTCCGTAAATGTTCCATAACTCCGAAATTTAAAATCACTATATTTAGCTTTAACCGCTTCACCAGAACTGAATTCCTCTTTTACCTGTCCGCTCCAGACAACTCGGTTCTTTTCTTTCCCAAAAGCATTAACCGTCATTATAGTATAAACAGGTGTAAACTTAGATGGACCAAGCATTGCCATACCCTTACCTCTTAATTCTACGTGCTGTTCTACAACAAAAACTATATCTACATCCAAATCTTTAGCTAGATTGTGTAATTGCTCCTTTATTTTCCCTGGTCCACCCAAAGCAGAACCAAGTCCTTTCTTAGCTTCTAGGTTGGCAAGTTTAAAATCTGTTGCTGCAACCTTAAATACTGGTGATTTACCTTGTATTACATCAACAAATGAAAGCCCAGCTTTAGCTTTCCACTTCAATTTCTGATAGGCTTCACTTTTTACTACTTCTTCTAGACCCATCAATTCCAATCCAGAAATCTTAGAGATTTGATCAGCAAATATTACTAACATTCCATCAGCCCAATTCTGTATCATTTTTGTTGAGTAGACATCTTTATAACCTCCTTGTGGTGACAGCCCTATCGGGCTGTCGTGCCCCTCGCAGAACCGTGCTTGCAGATTGCCCACACACGGCTCTTCAATAACACTTCCTCATAAAG
>JBFLWK010000100.1 GCA_040757695.1 Elusimicrobiota bacterium | reverse complement strand
CAAAATTCAAAGAGCGATTTTAAAGGTCAAACCTTTAATTTGAGTGAATTTGCAAATATATTTTATAGTGGCTCCGACGAGCTATCTCAAAAAAATAGTGTTTATAGCCGTTTTTCAGGTCGAATTAAATCCGAATGACTGCAAGATGTCATTGCGAGGCGAAGCCGAAGCAATCTCGTTTTTGTAAACATCCGTGATAGTATTCGTGATAATTTGGGTTGAAATTCGTGAGACATTCATGATAAGGAGCGTAAACGACAATGGAGAAACAAAAAACTATTTTGCAAGAGGTTTCGTATTCAGGTATCGGGCTCCATACAGGAAATAATGTTTTAATCAAGTTAAAACCTGCAACTGAAAATACTGGAATAGTTTTTGTAAGATGCGACTTGCCTGATAATCCTAAAATAAAGGCGGATATTTCAAATGTTTTGACAACTGTTCGTGGGACAACCGTCGGACTTGATGAAAAAATATCTGTCCATACAGTTGAACATCTTCTTGCAACATTGTTTGCATTTGGAATAGATAACTTGATTATTGAAATGAATGCGAACGAACCACCTATTGGGGACGGGAGTGCAATGTCATTTGTTGAATTGATAAAAAAAGCAGGTATAACACAACTTTCAGCAGATAAGAAAATACTTGATATATTAACACCTGTGGTCTATAAAAATGAAGATGTGCTGATTACCGCAACACCATCAGACAAACTCCATATTACTTGCACAATAATTTATGACCATCCACTTTTAAAAACCCAGTTTTTAGCGTTGAATATAACACCGGAAATTTTTGAGAAAGAAATCGCACCTGCTAGAACTTTTTGTTTTGATTATGAAATTGAAGCGCTCAAGAACAAAGGACTTGCAAAAGGCGGAACACTTGAAAATGCAGTAGTGGTTGGTGCAAAAAAGATTCATACAAAACTAAGGTTTGAAAATGAATTTGTCCGCCATAAAATTCTTGATTTACTGGGTGATATTTCGTTGCTAGGCGATATTCTTAAAATGGATATCATAACTGTAAAATGCGGGCATAAAAATAATATCGCTTTTGCGAAAAAAATTGCAGAATCTTTAGACGGCAAAAAATCAATAGAAAAATCGCACTGGACTATCCCTGAAGGTAAAGTGCTGGATATTGATGAAATCAAAACAATTATCCCACACAGATTTCCATTTTTGTTTATTGATAAAGTAATTTTCGTTGAGCCTGAAAAAAGAGCAGTCGGAATAAAAAATGTTTCAGCAGGTGAACCGTTTTTTCAAGGTCATTTTCCTGAAAAACCAATAATGCCCGGCGTGTTAATTGTTGAGGCACTTGCACAGACATCATGTGTTTTGTTTCTGTCAAAACCTGAATTAAAAAATAAAAAACTGGCGTATTTTATGTCAATAAATAATGTTAAATTCAGAAAACCAGTTCTACCCGGTGATATACTTTATCTTGATATAGAAGTAGTAAAAGCAAAACAGGTAACCGGGGTAGTGAAGGGCTGTGCATATGTTGATGGGAAAGTGGTAACAGAAGCCGAGTTTACATTTATGCTGGTTGATAAACCGTAAACAGAAGGAGCGAAGCGACGATGATTCATCCTACAGCAATAATTGATAAATCAGCAGAAATAGAGAAAGATGTTGAAATCAGCCCATATGTATTTATTGGAAAAGATGTAAAAATAAGAAGCGGGACAGCTATTGGCACTTTTTCTGTAATTGAGTATGCTGAAATTGGTAAGAACTGTAAAATCTTTTCATCAGCATTTATAGGAACTGCCCCACAGGATTTGAAGTATAAAAACGAGCCAACAAAAATTATTATCGGTGATAACTGTATTGTTAGAGAAAATGTTACTCTTAATCGCGGCACACCAGCACATGGTCTTACAGAAATTGGCGATAATTGTCTTTTTATGGCATATTCGCATGTAGCACACGATTGTATTGTTGGCAACGGTGTTGTTTTTGCAAACTGTGTAACACTTGGCGGACATGTTGAAATCGGCGATTTTTCTATTATAGGCGGTCTTGCAGCAATACATCAGTTTGTAAGAATCGGGAGATTTGCTATGCTCGGGGGTGGAGCAATGGTTGTTCTTGATGTCCCGCCATTCTGTCAGGCACAGGGTGATAGGGCAAAACTCGTTGGATTAAATATCGTTGGGCTAAAAAGACATGGCTTTACAGAAAAACAAATCAGCGATATAAAATCAGTATATAAAACTGTCTTTACATCAGGACTTACTGTTGCAGAAGCGATTGACCAACTTGTTACTTCAAATCCATCTAAAGAAGTGAATGAATTTGTTGATTTTATAAAAAACTCAAAACGTGGCATAACAAGACCTGGAAAAATACAGGAAATAGATAGTGAATAAAAACACGATATTTTTCAGACGACAACCGTTAACGAATTAATTAATTAATCAATTTTCTAATAATGATTGGACTAGTTGCAGGAAATGGTAGTTTCCCATTAGTTTTTATAAAACAGGCAAAAAAAAGGGGTGAAAAAGTCGTTGCTATTGCTCTTTACGACGAGACGGATAAATCAATAGAAACACTTGCCGATAAAACCTACTGGATAAATGTCGGTCAGTTTTCCAAACTTATAGAAACCTTCAAAAAAGAAAATATCAAAAAATGTGTAATGGCAGGACAGGTAAAACATACAAAACTTTTTTCCGTCAAGCCTGACTTAAAAGCACTTTCACTTCTTACAAAACTTAAATCCAAAACTGCTGATTCAATTCTTTCTGCTGTATGTGATGAACTAAAAAAAGAAGGGATTGAGTTTTTATCTTCCGCAATTTATCTGTCTGATTCCATCGCAAAAAAAGAAATACTTACAAAAATAAAACCTGATAAATCACAGAAAGAAGATATTGAATTTGGCTATAAAATAGCAAAAGAAATTGCACAACTTGATATTGGTCAAACTGTCTGTGTAAAGGATAAATCAATCGTTGCGGTTGAGGCAATGGAAGGCACTGACGAGTGTATTAAGCGGTCAGGAAAAATCACAGATACTTTTACCGTTGTAAAGGTTGCAAGACCCAAACAGGATATGCGATTTGATATACCAGTGATTGGCTTAAGAACTGTTGAAACATTAAAAGAAGCAAACGCATTAGTTTTAGCTATTGAATCAGAAAAAACACTTATCCTGGAAAAAGAGAATGCAATAAAATTCGCAGATAATAACAAAATTTGTTTAGTTGGAATATAAAAATATATGAAAATAGGTGTCATTGGAGTTGGTTCGTTGGGGCAACACCATGCACGGATTTATTCGCAACTACCAGAGGTTGAACTTTTTGGTGTTTGTGATATTGATACAAAGCGTGCGGAAAAAATTGCAAAAAATTTTAATACGCAGTCATTTACCGACTACAAAGAGCTTGTTGGAAAAGTTGATGCTGTGAGCATAGTTGTGCCTACGCCGCTTCACTACATCGTTGCGAAAGATTTTCTTAATGCCGGAGTTCACTGCCTTATTGAAAAACCTATTACAGATAATGTTTTACATGCTGAGGAACTTCTGAAAATCGCTAACGAAAAAAATATAATTCTTCAAATCGGACACATTGAAAGATTTAACGCAGCGGTAATTGAAGCACAAAAATACATAAAACAGCCAAAATTTATTGAGGCACAGCGGCTGGGTCTGTATGACCCACGCGTTGCTCATATCAGTATTGTGATGGATTTGATGATTCACGATATTGATATTATTCTGACGCTTGTTAATTCAAAAATTATACAAATGGATGTAATTGGAGCAAAGGTTTTGTCTCAAAATGAGGATATTGCAAATGTTCGGCTTAAGTTTGAAAACGGTTGCGTTGCAAATATATCGGCATCCCGAGTATCATTAGAAAAATTCAGAAAAATACGAATTTTTCAGGACGACTGTTATATCTCGCTTGATTACATCGGTCAGTCGCTAAAAATCTATAGAAAAAAATCTGATATTGTACATTCTATGTCAGATATTGAAATTATCAAGCCGAAACTGAATGCTGAAGAGCCGCTTAAACAGGAACTTGAGCATTTCATAAATTGTGCAAAAACAGGCAAGAAACCACTCGTTACTGGCGAGCATGGCAGAGATGCATTGGAAGTTGCAATTGAAATTCTTAAAAAACTGCAAGTCACTTAAAAAATAATTGAACTGAAAATCAAATTTTAAGAATGAACGATAGTTGCTCATTTAGCTAAATGAGCAAGTGTGAAAATGAAAATTTTTATATCCGCTGGAGACCCGTCAGGTGATTTGCATGGTTCTAATCTAGTAAAAGAACTCAAATCCCAGAATCCAGAGGTTGAAGTTTTTGGGTTTGGTGGTGGTAAAATGGCATCCGTTTCAAACATTTTTGACAAAATTGCCGATGATTCAATTATCGGTTTCTGGGAGCCATTGAGAAATTTTTGCAGATTAAAAAAAAATTCTGATATTGCAGAAAAATTTTTTATTAACGAAAAGCCAACAGGTCTTATTATAATTGACTATTATGGCTTTAATATCTATCTTGCCAAACTAGCAAAACAAAACAAAATTCCGGTAATTTACTACATTTCACCGCAGGTTTGGGCAACAAGAGGCGGGAGAGTTCAAAAAATCAAAAAATATGTCAAAAAAATGCTGGTTATCTTTCCATTTGAAAAAAAAATCTATGAAAAAGCAGGTGTTCCTTGCGAATTTGTCGGACATCCACTATTAGATGTTATTCCTAATCGCCCAATCGCCCAATCGTCTAATCGCCTAATAATCGGCATAATGCCTGGCTCCAGAATTCAAGAAATAAATAATCATTTTGTTCCATTTTTTCAGGCATTTCAATTGATAATTAAAGAATTTCCTGATGCTAAATTGATTATTCCTGTATTTTCTGACAGAATCAAACATTATATCATAAATAACTTTGCATTATACAGTGATATGATTGAGTTTGTTATGCACGGTGATTATGAAAAAAGAGCAAAAATAAACCTTTGTATCACCTCATCAGGTACTGCAACCGTAGAAAATATGATTTTAGGCGTGCCAATGGTGATTTGCTACAAGACATCTTGGCTTACTTATCAGATTGTTAAAAATTTGATAAATGTGAAATTTATCGGTATGTCAAATGTATTGGCGGGACGAGAAATTTGTCCGGAACTGACTCAAAATAATATAACTGCTGAAAAAATCGCAGAAAAATGTTTTGAAATCTTGAAAAACAAGCCAATCTTAGAAAAAATGAGAACTGAAATTGCCGAAACAAGGCAGAAATTGGGTAACACAGGAGCAACTAAACGGGCAACTAACATCATTTTAAAAGAATTTAGTAGTAAAAATGGTTAATACTCTTCGCAGAATTATTGCATTTTTGTTTGCTATAATAGTTGTTTTGTTCGGGCTAAAATCTGAAAAAGTTTTTTATTGGGCAATTATCTTTATTCTTTGTGGTGAATCAATAAGAATATGGTCTGCGGGTTATATCAGAAAAAATAAAGTTCTTTCTATTGTGGGACCATACAGATATGTTAGGAATCCATTGTATATTGGTTCGTTTTTGATAGGAGTTGGTTTTGCACTTTTTATTGGAAATTTTTTTGTTCTAATTTTGATATTGATAAGTTTTGGGATAGTTTATACATTTCAAGTTAAATACGAAGAAAAAAAATTAACCGAAATTTTTGGTGAAAAATATCTTGAATACAAAAAAAATGTAAGACGCTGGCTGCCACGGATAACAGCATTTGGTTTAGAAGATGAGAAATTTAACATATCTCTTGCAATTCTTAAAAATAAAGAGTATAATTCTATATTAGGCTGTATTGGAATGATTTTTCTGATTTTGATTTTGAGAAGAATTTTATAAAAAAAGGAGGTTTGTTCATTTAGCTAAATGAGCAAGTGAGGAATGTATGGATTTAGCGACAAAAATCTTTAAGGCAGTGGCAAATGAGAGACGGGTAAGAATCATAAGAATGCTTGGCAAAAAAGATGAGATGACAGTTAACAGCATTGCTAATGAATTGAATTTGAGTTTGCCATCCGTCTCAAGACATTTACTGAAATTGGAAAATGTTGGTTTGTTAAAAAAACGCCAAACAAGCAGATGGATTTATTTTTCGCTAAATTTGGATAAAAACAAAAGGATTAATCTTGCGATATTAAAAATTTGTAAAGAAAGCAGATAGTTGCTCATTTAGCTAACTGAGCAAGTGAAGGAATTATGAGAAAATTTAGTATCGCTATATTGATTTGGAGTTGCGTTTGTTCAATTGGTTTCTGCACCGAAATAAAAACGATAGCAGTGATTGACTTCGGTGCACAAAACACATCGGCTTCGGATGCCGCAATAATTTCTGATTTTTTGCGAACTGAGTTGGTTAAAAAAGAATGTTTTAAGGTTGTTGACAAGACAAATATGACAAAAATTCTGGAAGAACAAAAATTTCAATACACCGGCTGTACTGACCAAATCTGTGCGGTGCAGATAGGAAAAGTCCTGAATGTTCAGTTGATGGTTATTGGACTTTATTCCAAATTAGAGGAGTTGAGATACCTCACTGCAAATATAGTTGATGTTGAAACAGGCGAGATAATTATTTCTGAAAAAATGAAATTTGAGGAAGTAAAAGATATTAATAAAGTAGTAGAAAAACTTGCTGAAAAACTGGTAAGAGATGTCTACAAAGAAAAATTTTATGACATAGCAAAACTCAAAAGATGGCATGGAATTGGGATTCGTGGTGGATATCTATTGGGAGAAAGAAAGCCATGGGAGTCGGTGAGGTCCCACGGGGTCGGTGGTGACCTGTTTTATGATTACATATTTGATTCTGGTTTAGGCATGGAATTAAATTTAGGTTTTTATACTCGTTTTTATCCTCAATCTTATGTAACTGAAATTAATTATTTCTTACCAATAGTTGTCAATTACCATTTATTATTTGAAAAATCAATTTCACCATTTTTAGGTATTGGATTACATTATTGGTGGAGGCGGTGGGATGGAGAAAATGGTGCAAATTTTATGTTAACTGGTGGAATGAGTACTTTTTTAAGTCAGCGGGTAAAGTTGAGTTTTGCAGTTAAACATTTTTTGACAGGTTCTATGAATAATCTTGATGCCACAGTAGTGGGTGGCGGCATTATTTATCCTGAAAAATGCGTGAAAACGCTGTTTTTTGACTCATAGTATTATTGATTTACCGACGACTAATATGTATAATAATCGGGAAAAAATAAGTCCTGCACAACCTTCACTAATAGTGAAACTTC
>JBFLWK010000099.1 GCA_040757695.1 Elusimicrobiota bacterium | reverse complement strand
ATAAACTTTTAATTGCAGGTGAAGAAGAGGGGTTATTCGGGAGTAATTATCCTATACGAGAACTTATCTCGTCTAAAAAACTTAAACTTGTTTCACCGGTGAAAGACACAATAACAGGTAAAATGACGGCAGCAGAGTATGAAGTAGAGGGACCAATAGCGTTATTATTTTCTACTACCCAACCAGCAATAAATTACGAGAATGCTACTCGGTGTTTTACACTTTCTCTTGACGAAGGCAAGGAACAGACAGAAAAAATACAGGAAACCCAAAACATACAAGATACAATGTCAGGAGTTAAAAACGGATTAGAGATAAGAGAGATAAAAACACTCCATAAAAATGCACAACGACTACTTAAAAAATTAGTAGTAGTAAATTCATATGCACCTTATTTAAGTTTTCCGACGGAGAGATTAGAAACGAGACGAGAGCATGAAAAATATTTATCTCTGATAAAAGCAATTACTTTTCTTTATCAGTATCAGCGTGAGAAAAAAGTTTTTAACCACAACGGAAAAGAAATTGAATACATAGAAGTAGAAAAAGAAGACATAAAAGAAGCGAATAAACTGATAAGTGAAATATTCGGGACGAGTATAAATGAACTTTCTCGTCCCAGTCAGGAGTTATTAAAACTCATCAAGCAAATGGTAGATGAGAAATGCAAGGAACAAGAAATTAGTCAAAAAGATTTCAGGTTTAATCGTCGTGATGTTAGGGAATACACTGGTTGGAGTGATAATCAAGTCAAGGCACACATAAAACAATTAGAGGACTTACAATATCTTCTAATTTCTAAAAGTGAGCGTGGGAAGATGTATCGTTATGAGTTGCAGTATGAAGGCAACGGTAATAAAAAACACTTATTTGGCTTAACAGACAGAGAAAAGTTGGAAAAGTTGGGTATGGTTGGGTTAAAGTTGGGTGAAGGTGAAAAAGTTGTTTCCGACGATAAAACAGAGAAAAGTTGGAAAGTTGGGCAAAATCAAGAAAAACGCATAAGAGACGGGGCGGGTATAACAGAGGCAAATCAATATGTCTGATGATTTCACGCTTGCCCAATTAAAAGAGTATTATCTGCAACACTTACAGTTAAAAGGTTTCAGTGCTTTTACTGTCAGACAGACAGAGCAGATGGTCAGGATATTCTTAAATTTCTTAAAAGCAAACGGGATAACAGAGATAAAAAAAGTGAATCTTGAAAATTTAGAGGACTACAAGGGACATTTAACAAGATATAAAACAAAGAAGGAAAATAATCTGACACCTTCAACGATACTAACTCGGTTAATGGCAGTGAGGAATTTTTTCCGTTATCTCTTAAAGAAAGGACTAATTTACCGGGATATAACAGAAGGTTGGCAAATGCCGAAGGACAGAAGACCTTTGCCGAGAGGGATAATGACAATACAGGAGATAAACAAGATAATGAAACAGCCACAGATAAGAACCACACTCGGCTACCGAGATAGGACAATTTTAGAGGTCTTGTATTCAACAGGTATTCGTGCAGGTGAGTTAATACGACTCAAAGTAAGTGATGTTGACTTGGATAAAAAAGTTTTAAGAGTAAATAAAGGCAAGGGTGGAAAAAGCAGATATGTTTTACTTAATACACCAACTTGCAGGTTTCTTGAGAGATATTTAAAAAAGATACGCCCAGAATTAGCAAAATGTCCGAGACCTTCTGGAAATAATTGGGAACAGAAATCAAAGACAGGAGAAGGGATTTTGTTTATTACTGTTTATGGTGGTTTAATATCACAGGGTTGGATTGACACGATGATAAAAAAATATCTAAAACTTGCTGGGATAACAAAACAAGTAGCACCCTGTCATTCATTTAGGCATTCAGTTGCCACTCATCTTTTAGAGAGTGGAATGGATGTCAGATATGTTCAGGCATTTTTAGGACACGAGACAATACAGACAACACAGATTTACACTCACATAGAAAAAGAGAAACTGCGAGAACTATTAAAAAAATATTATCCGAGAGAGAAAAACAGAGTACAGGTAAAAATTTTCTCTGATGAAATAAAAATCCCGAAGGGGAACAAGGATAAATATAACTATGCAACAGTATAAAACAGAAATAGAAGAATTAAGAGAGAAATATTTGGAACATTTAAGATTTAATAATTATTCTGTTGATACGATAGAGCATACTGGTTATGCAATAAAACATTTTGAAAAATTTTTAGAGGAAAAAGAGAGAAATAAAATTGCGGATGTGAGTTGTGGGATGATTACCGAGTATAACACACAGATAAGAAATTACAGACAACCAAAAAACAATAAACCATATAGTGAGCAGAGTATAGCAGCGAAATTACAGCCAATAAAATACTTCTTTGAGTGGTTGACAAAGAATTTAACAATACTTTACAACCCAGCAAAAGATATGGAGATACCAACGATAAAAAAAGGATTACCGAGAACGATTCTCTCACAAGAGGAAGTAGAGAAATTTCTCTCAATCCCGAGAACAGACACAATAATTGGTTTTAGAGATAGAACAATTTTTGAGTTGTTTTACTCAACAGGAATGAGAAACACAGAATTAAGAAAACTGAAAATAAATGACTTGGATTTAGAGAAAAAAATTTGTATAATTAAGGACGGAAAGGGTGGTAAAGAAAGAATGCTCCCACTTACCAAAATAGCCACCGAGTATCTGAAAGAATATCTGCGAGTAATCCGACCACGACTCCTAAAAAATGGAAACAGCAACGACACTGTTTTTCTTACACTTTCAGGGACACCATTTTGGATGCAGGGGATGTGTGATTTATTTAGGAAATATGCAAGAGTAAGCGGAATATCAAAACCAATATCCGCACACACAATAAGACACTCAATAGCGACACATTTATTGGAAAACGGAATGGACATAAGGTATATACAAGAATTTTTAGGACACGGTTCATTACAGACGACGCAGTTATATTCAAAAGTAACATTGAAAGGGTTACGGAAATTTTATAATAGACATCATCCAAAGGAAAAAAGACAGAGGTTATTGGTATGAACTTTTGCGGAAAATCTGTAAAAAATATTTGCGAAAAATCTTTTAATAAAGTCAGTGGAAATAATTTTGAGAACGGGGGGAAGACCTTGACTCATTCCTTTATTACTTTTGCTCGTCGTAGACGAGCCATACGGCGAAGCGATAGCGACGCCGAAGCGAACATACCACCACAAAGACCCGCCGATGAAATTGGCGGGGCGACTGGTGGTGAGTGAGCGTAAATGGGGGTGATGAGTATGACAATTGAATATATTGATGCTGATAATTCTGCTCACACGAACCCCGAAAGTATTGAATTTATGAAATTTGCTGATGATTGTCTTAAACATACCACTCATAATTGCCCTGTAATCAATTATTCTGGTACTGGTAATGGTATTGTATCCCCCTATCACCGACGGAATATGAATTTGGATAATATAATTTATAGACGAAAAAAAGGATTTATGAATAATGTTAAACATCTAAATACTCCTGTTTTGGCTGACACTTTTTGGAAAATGTCGTTTTTATCTCTACGACGGAAAATAAAGGCATTGGTAGAGGAAATTGATGCAGAGTGTCGTCTTCAAGATTTAAGGAATTTTTGGCATAAATATATACTTCGTGTTGTCCATCAGATAGAGGATTTGTGGGTGTATATGAAACAAGGATTTCTTTTGCGTCTGTCGAAGGTGAAAAAGTGGGGGAAACAGAATTTCCGTCAATCTTTAAGACAATGGAATTTGCGAGAATGTTTGTCCCTGATTTGATTTTGACTTTTATATCGGGGGTAGCGTCGTTAATAATTGTATCCTTTGCAGGACTGAAATCTGAAAATATCAGAAATGGAGAATAGACTCCATAAGTTCCGACACTGGCACTTGTAGTAAGTGCATACCCCGGTGGAGAAGCGGCTTCGGCAACAATAAGTGGACTTGTACTTGTAACTACTCTCACATGAACTCCTGGTTTAATTAGTAAATCACCCGGTTTCATATCAGTACTGGTGATTTGTATTGATTTATTGGCTAAAACTGTTGTATTTGTATTTAATATGTCAGAAATATATCCTAATGCTCTACAAACGAACCCAGAACAATCTATCCCTGCTAAATGACCCGCTGGATTATATCCATTGTCATATAACCATTCAGTAGAATAAGTTTTATTAAATTTATTTTCACCCCCGGGTGAAGTAGCACCAAGAATACGACTTCTCGTGGTTGATTGTTCCTCTTTTCCACCGAAAACATAAGGCCACAATGTATAGCCAACACCTGTAGAAAAACTACTAATAAATATTATTCCATTTTCTTCATCAAAAGTATATTGATTGTTTGTAGCAGTCCACGATTGAATTGTACAAAGGGATATGGCGTCCGAAACAACTTGATTACGGGTTTTTGCATTAGCAAAACCGGATAAGAAAAGCAAAAATAAAATTACATAAAAATATTTTTTAGTTATCATTTTTGACTCCATTTTATTATTCTTATTCCATTATAATCGTCAATAGTATAAGAATTAAATCCTTGTATGGGTTCCTTTTTTTTATCCGTAAACAATTCTAAAGTATAAATATTTCCTTTAGGCGATATAAAACATCCATTATCTAAATTCATTTCAAAAAGAATTTCTTCTTTCTGATTATATTTTCTAATTTTTCCATCATTACTTAAAATATAATAATTTAGTTTTATATCAGAATAAATATTTTTTACAATTCTATTATCATATTTAAGTTCTTCAATTTTAGTATTACCATAATTTACTATTTCAACCCCGAATTTCCTTTTATCTTTTAATTGATTCCTCATAATATTCTTTCGGTTCTTATAAGAAGGCCTTCGTTCATTTATTTTTTTAATTTCATTATTAGAATTTAATTCACCAAATTTATTGTTTTTATATTTTAGTATCTTTTCCTCAAAATTTTTACTACCACCAATTCTTTTATTTTGAAAAGCATATAAATTCCCATCTATTAGTTCAATTCCTTCTATGCGAATAGAAGGGAAATCATTACCCAAATAATTCCAACTTTTTTTAGACTTTTCAACCTCTTTCCTGCTTGCTAATTTATATGATTGTATCGGAATTGAATTTTCATACTCACCATTCTTATTAAATTTTTGTATTCTATTATTGTATTGGTCTAATATAAAAACATTGTCTTCATTGTCTACGACAAAACTTCTCGGCCAATCTGCTGAACCTTCACACATTGTATATCCAAATTCTCCTGCACCTGTTCCCCACTTACCTTCAATTATCACCTTGGATATATATTCCTCTTTATCTTGTGCAATAACTGGTATTGAGTTAGTAAAAACAATACTTAACAAACCAACTAAAATAATTCTCATCATTTTTTTGCCTCCATTATTTTCAGATTTCAGTCCTGCAAAGGATACAATTATTAACGACGCTACCCCCGATATAAAAGTCAAAATCAAATCAGGGACAAACATTCTCGCAAATTCCATTGTCTTAAAGATTGACGGAAATTCTGTTTCCCCCACTTTTTCACCTTCAACAGACGCAAAAGAAATCCTTGTTTCATATACACCCACAAATCCTCTATCTGATGGACAACACGAAGTATATATTTATGCCAAAAATTCCTTAAATCTTGAAGACGACACTCTGCATCAATTCAATATGTTTACGCCAACGGCTCTTCTTATATGTGTTCTCTATGTGGTAGACAAGTTCAAAAAGATACACAAAAAATCAGAACCCAAAAATATCTCTCTCTAATTTGTCCATTCTGCCACAAACCACTTGCCTGGAAAAAAGAACGCTCATTTTTTATCGTGTATAAATGTATTAACCCACAATGCGAACACAAAATTAAATATAAAAACCGCTACACCTGGCGACTCTTTATCGTCGGTGATAAACTGCCTTTTCAGAATACCCCAGAATCAGTAAAACTTACAAAAACACACTCACCTTTACACATCGTCGCTAACGCTATCTATTTCGCTATAAATATATCACTCGCTTCTACCTCTGTTTGTGATGTGCTAAAAAACATGTTCTCTGTAAATGTTTCCCACAAGACAATTGATAACTGGAAATATGCCGCCGCTACTTTGCTTTACAGGTTTTTCTTTTCTTCTAAAATCACGCTCCCAAAAACAATTATTATTGACGAAACTTATATCTCTGTGCTCGGTGTTGCTCACTACCTTTACTCTGCTCTCTCGCCAGATAGACGCGAAGTTCTCGCCTTCTTTATCTCTAAAAAACGCAATGGCAACGCGGCTTTTAATTTGCTCCAACTTATCTCTGCAAGGTGTGTTGATAAATCTGTTGAGTGCAGAATAGTTACCGACGGTGCGCCTTTTTATCCATCAGCAATTTACTGTGCTAATCTTGTTTTAGGTACTAAATTCTCGCACGATGTTATTGTAGGACTTGAAGGCGAACACCCGAGAAGAATCTTCAAAAATATGATTGAAAAATTCTGGTCCACCTTCCACTATTCTTATAAATCACATCACGGCCTTAAAGATTACGAGGCAACTGTCGCACACGCTACACTTTTCTTCTGCTATTACAATTATTTCAAGCCGCACCTGGCATTAAATGGTGAAACACCGCTGTCAATTAAAAATATCTCTGCCGACGATAACTCAATACAGAAATGGATTAAACTCCTCTTTCTCACAGACGGACATTTCAACTCTTCTTGAATAAATCCTTTTAATCACACCGCAATTATCAAAGAGCAAACCTACGGGTGAACTCTGCCCGGGTGTCATTTTTTTTGTTCTTATCCCATTTTTCTATTGCAACTTTTTTTATTTTTTGCTATAATTTCCTTAAAACCTGTCTCTTTGACTGTCACTTTTCATACCTTTTGACACAGAACCCAAAATTCAAATTCCAAATCTCAAATTCCAAATTACAAAAAAATCTTCTACGAAACTTTAGTTTCGGTTAAAACCGATTAGGCTGAAGCTAAAGCATTGTAGAATAATTTTTATATTTTCCTAAGCATCAAGGAACAGTTCAGTGTAGTCGGCGATTTTTAAGCACCGTAATGGAACGTGGATTGAAAATCCACGGCTACTTATTCTCATCTAAGTCAACACTTATGACAGCCGACACCTTTTTTTTTCTTTTATGCCTTCTTTTAGATGTTTTTGTATCCATTTTTCTAAGTATTTCTGTTGTTGGCGGAACATATACTGCTGAAGCTGTTGTTATGGAAACCATTCCACCTGCAGAAAAACCTATCTGGTTCTGCGGTTGGGTCAATCG